>NZ_CALGOG010000034.1:0-36291 GCF_937958135.1 uncultured Thermosynechococcus sp.
CGCATCTTTGACATGAGCAATTAGGGCTATGGGTAAAGTCATTGGCATTGACCTTGGAACCACCAACAGTTGTGTGGCCGTCTTAGAAGGGGGCAATCCCGTCGTGATCCCCAGTGCTGAGGGCGGACGCACTACCCCCAGTATTGTTGCTTTTGGTAAATCGGGTGAACGGTTGGTGGGTCAGCTCGCCAAGCGGCAAGCTGTCACCAATGCCGAAAACACGGTTTTTAGTATCAAGCGGTTTATTGGCCGCCGCTGGGAGGAAACTGCTGAAGAACGTGCCCGTGTACCCTATACCTGCGTGCCGGGTCGCGATGGCATGGTCAATGTGCAAATTCGCGATCGCACCTATACCCCCCAAGAAATTTCCGCCATGATCCTGCAAAAGCTCAAACAGGATGCGGAAGCCTATTTGGGGGAACCCGTCACCCAAGCGGTGATTACGGTGCCCGCCTATTTTAGTGATGCCCAGCGCCAAGCCACCAAAGATGCGGGGGCGATCGCCGGCCTTGAGGTGCTACGCATTATCAACGAGCCAACCGCCGCCTCCCTAGCCTACGGCATTGATAAGCAGGATCAAGATCAAACCATCCTAGTGTTTGACTTGGGGGGTGGCACCTTTGATGTCTCCATTCTCCAACTGGGCGATGGGGTTTTTGAAGTGCGCTCCACCGCAGGCAATAACCACCTAGGGGGCGATAACTTTGATGAGTGTATTCTCGATTGGCTCTTGGCCTCTTTCAAGGAGCAAGAAGGAATTGATCTTTCTAAGGACAAAATGGCACTGCAACGCCTGCGTGAGGCTGCTGAAAAAGCAAAAGTGGAGTTATCGGGCACCCTGAGCACTTCGATTAACCTGCCCTTTATTACTGCCGATGCAACGGGACCCAAGCACCTTGAAATAGAACTCACCCGCCGTAAGTTTGAGGAACTTTCTGCCCATTTAGTGCAGGCTACCCTTGAACCCATGCAGCAGGCGATCGCGGATGCAGGTCTCACAGTTCAGGACATTGATCGGGTATTGCTGGTGGGTGGTTCCACCCGTATCCCCGCCATTCAAGAGTTGGTGAAGCAATTTTGTGGCAAAAATCCCGATCGTTCTGTCAATCCCGATGAAGCAGTTGCCATTGGTGCGGCAATTCAAGGCGGTATTCTCAGCAAGGAAACAACTGTTAAGGATCTGCTGCTTTTAGACGTTACGCCCCTTTCCTTGGGTATTGAAACCCTGGGGGGTGTCTTTACGAAAATTATTGAACGCAACACCACCCTCCCCACCAGCAAAACCCAGACTTTTTCCACTGCCACCGATGGTCAAACCGTGGTTGAAATTGCTGTCTATCAAGGGGAGCGTCCCATGGCCAAGGACAATCAACAACTGGCCTGCTTTGAACTCACAGGCATTGCCCCTGCCCCCCGCGGCGTACCGCAAATTGATGTTACATTTGATATTGATGCCAATGGCATTTTGAGTGTGTCTGCCGTTGATCGCGCCACCGGTCGGCAGCAAAGTGTGCGTATTACCAATCGCGGTGGCCTCAGCAGCATGGAAATTGAGCGCATGCGCCAAGAAGCCCTGATCTACGCCCAGGCAGACCAAATCAAAAGAGAAATTGCCGAACTGCGCAACCAAGCCGATGCTTTGCTATACAGTTATGAATCTACCCTTAAAAACTCCGGCATCGCATTAACCCCTGATCTGCGGGCGCGCATTGAGCCGGTGGTTCAGAGGATGCAGGCGGCGATGGTGGATGACAACATTACCCCCGAGGAAATTCGTCGGCGGATGGAAGACCTGCAGCAGGCCTTGGTGATGTTGGGGAATCTGGTTTATCAACAAACCGCGGGTGGTTCAATGATGACCTCAAGTCCAACAAGGGATGGAGGCACAATCAGTTCCCAAGCGACTCAAGTTTTAGATAGTAACGCCACAATCATCAGCGATAATGAAGAAACAGTTATTTCAGACTATGAAGCGGTTGATTAATTTAGGTAACGGTAGCTATGGCTCGTGATTTCTATGAGATCTTGGGTGTTTCCCGCTCTGCGGATGCTGAGGAATTGAAACGAGCCTATCGGCGCTTGGCTCGCAAGTATCACCCCGATGTCAACAAAGAACCGGGCGCTGAAGAAAAATTCAAGGAAATCAACCGTGCCTATGAGGTGCTCTCCGATCCCCAAGCGCGGGCTAACTACGATCGCTTTGGTGAAGCCGGGGTCAGTGGTGTCGGAGCCACTGGCTTTAGTGATTTTGGCATTGGCGATATGGGGGGCTTCGCCGATATTTTTGAAACCTTTTTTGGCGGCTTTGCCACAAGCAGCCGGCGACAGCAAGGCCCCACGCGAGGTGAAGATCTACGCTATGACCTGAAACTGGAGTTTCGCGAAGCGGTCTTCGGCGGCGAAAAGGAAATTCGCATTAACCACTTGGAAACCTGCAAGGCCTGTCAAGGCACTGGGGCGAAGCCCGGCACACGACCTGTGACCTGTCCAACCTGTGGGGGCATCGGTCAGGTGCGGCGATCGGCACGAACTCCCTTTGGAAGTTTTACACAACTCACAACCTGTCCCACCTGTGGGGGGGCTGGCGTAATCATTGAAGATCGCTGCGAAGCCTGCGGGGGGCAAGGCCATATCCAAGTCAGCAAAAAGCTAAAAATCACGATTCCTGCTGGAGTGGACAATGGCACTCGGCTACGGGTTTCGGGGGAAGGGGATGCCGGTTTGCGGGGCGGTCCTCCCGGAGATCTCTACGTCTATCTTTTTGTTGAACCCGATCCGGAGTTTCAGCGCGAAGGCAACAATATCCTATCGCGGATTAAGATTAGCTACCTGCAAGCGATTCTTGGTTGTCGAATTCCCGTGAGCACGGTGGATGGAGAGGTAGAACTCAAAATTCCCGCCGGCACCCAACCCGGTACAGTGTTAGTCCTAGAAGGGCGAGGCGTGCCCCGTGTGGGCAATCCTGTGGCGCGGGGCGATCACCTGATTACCGTTGATGTGGAAATTCCCACCCACATCACCCATGAGGAACGGGAGCTGCTGGAGAAATTGGCGAAAATTCGTGGCGAGCGCATGGGCAAGGGCGGCTTAGAAGGGTTCCTCGGCAGCTTATTTGGTGGTTAGGGGGCGTTGCCTAAAATAGAAAAAAGCATTGGGGGCGCCGGCCATGCTGACTGAGGTCTTAACAGCACTGGAGCAAGGAAATTTCCAACAGGCAGAAAAACTGCTGGCAACCTTGCCTCCCGAAGACCCGCGGGTGCTCCTGTGCCGAGGGCACCTCCATCTTAAGACAGAGCAGCTTGAGGCGGCTGAGTCAAACTTTCGCCAATTACTGCGGCTGAACTGTGGCCCCAAACTGACGCAAATGGCACGGCGCGGTCTTGAAAAAATTGAGCAACTTCGCCAACAGCAGCGACAACAGGCCATTCTAGAAACCCATACTGTGGTGGGAGTAGAGCAGCAGGGAGTTCTTGTCTTGGAGGGGGTGGTTGCTCCTGAGCAGCGGACAACCCTTGCCCGACTGTTGGCCACCATGTTCAAGATGGATCCCTACACAGCGCGATTGTTGATTCCATCGCGGGGCTGGCGTTTGATCCGCACGGGAAATTTTGCGGAACTTACTGTCTATTGCCAAGAACTGAAACAGCAGGGGTTTAGCCTCTTTTGTGTCCCCTTGGAGGTGTTGACGGCCACCCCTGTCTTACAGGTGCGTTATTTCACGGCCTTGGAACCACAGCCGCGGGTGGTGTGTAATAGTTCGTTATCACCAGAAGCTGTGGAGCTAACGTTTACTTGGTCACAGGTGAGCCAGCGAGTGGAGGGGTTGCTGCCGATTTTTGAGCAGGTGTTCGATCGCGATCGCCAAGGGCGAGTGACCCACAAAGAACAAATTCAAGATTATGCCCAGTGCTGTGATCTCCACTTACTGAGCCAAAATCAAATCCTGCGCTTTTATCGCGGCGGCTACCAGTTCCACCAGGGAATTCCCCTGAATCAAGTGGCGGAGGTAACCCAAAGCAATCTAGAGTTGGATCAAAATACCTCATGGGTGAAGTGGCGGCAGTTGTCGAGTCTCTGGCAGCGGCACTGTGGCGATCGCCCCGTATGGCAAGACTTCACCAGCTTCGCCGAAACCGCTTTGGACTTTACGGAACTCCTGAGCAAAATCCCTCCCCACATCAACCTTTTTCGCCGCGAAGACAGTCCTTGGGATGCCGCCTTCATGCTTTACAGCAGTTTAGCCTTTCATCGTGCCCGCAGTGGCAGCAACCGCTAAGCTAGAAACAGAAGTCTGCTCGTGCGAGTATCTGTGCTGCACCGCCTCCAACAAGCCATTAAGAATGATCTCATTGCCGGTCTGCTGGTGGTGATTCCCCTGGCAACGACGATTTGGCTATCGATTTCCGTCTCCAGTTGGGTGTTGGATCTCCTCACCCGTATTCCTAAGCAAGTAAACCCTTTCAAAACATGGCACCCGCTGTTGGTGGATCTCCTCAATGTGGCCGTGGGGATTATTGTGCCCCTAACGGGCATCTTGCTGATTGGCTTGATGGCGCGCAATATCTTTGGGCAATGGCTGTTGAACACAGGTGAGAGCCTTCTCAAGCGCATTCCCTTGGCAGGGAGTGTCTATAAAGTGCTGCAACAACTCCTACAGACCATTCTGCGGGACTCGCGCGATCGCTTTCGCCGTGTGGTGTTGGTGGAGTACCCGCGGCCGGGGCTATGGGCTGTGGCTTTTGTCACTGGGACAATTAACGGTTCATTGCAGACGGTGTTCTCGGAACCGATGCTGAGTCTATTTATCCCCTCCTCCCCTAACCCGACGACGGGTTGGGATGTGATTGCCAGTGAGCGGGATGTGCGAGACTTGGATATTTCGATCGAGGATGCCTTTAAGCTGATTATTTCCGGGGGAATTGTAACACCGGGATCGGTTCCCACCTCAGCCCTGCCCCCGGCTACTGCTTCGGTGCCCTAAGAACTCTTTTTTGAGGATTGACCCATGATTACTGCGCGTCGTGTTGCCCGTGAATTAGCTTTGCTCAGTGCGGCTCAGGTGTTACGCCAACCGAAACTGCTCGATGAAAGTGACTGCCGCAGCTTAATTCTGATGGCAGTACGGACACTGGCAAGTGATGTGCGCGATACCCTCGAACAGGCCGCCACCGAACTGAGTGACAGTCAGCGCCTACTTCGCCACAGTGAGTTGCAGTTGCCCCACCTTGAAAAGGCTCAAGTGGTGCTCCAAGAGGCTCTCCGGCGGGCGGAAAAGGGTTTGAATAAAATAGGCACTGCCCTTGATCTGCCGGAGATTCTGTACTTTGCTCACCAAGACGAAGTCCAAGCCTACGCGATCGCCCTCCTGCGCTGTTTGCAGCGGTATCGAGCCGAGATTGAGGATTTGGTGAACCGCTCAATGGTAGATTGGCAATTGGAGCGACTCACGCAGTTGGATCGCACGATTATTGAAATTGCCGTAGCGGAAATGCGCTATCTTGACGTAGCGAAGCAAGTGGCGATTAACGAGGCCATTGAACTGACTAAACGCTACAGCGATGAAGGCAGCCACCGCTTTGTCAATGGTGTGCTGCGGCGAGTCAGTGAAGCCCTCGACACGGCTCAGGCGGCCACGGGTAACTGAAACGACTGCCATAGCTGCTGCCGCCCCAGCTCCACATCCTCAGACCGACATTGCCAGTGAGGATGGGCACTCATCACTAAACTTTCGAGAGTTTCCCGATCAAAGAGATGCCAAACCGGGGCACCCTCAACGGGGTAGGCGATCGCCAGCAAATTTTCAGCCACACAGTGAATTTCTAAACAGGTGGCCGCCCGCTGAATTTGCAACTGCTGCCCCGGTAGGAGCGATCGCACCGCCTCCATGATCTCCCGCAGTTCGGAGATACTCTGAACACAGACTCCCGGAATAGCTACCCGCTGCCGGGGATTCCCATTAACTTGCAGCCAGTAATGACGGCTGGGATCAATCCCCAAAAGCCAAGGATCAACATCATCTAAGCGATAACGGGGAGCTAAGGACAGTCCGTGCATCATGTATCCACATTCCCAAATAACAGCATTTATATCCGGCGATCGCTAGGGATCACGCTTCCCTTATGTAGTGTGATAAGTCTCCTTTATTTGATCAATCAAACTTAATAATGCTTAATCTTTTGCTAATAGTTGTTAACAAACCCCCGTTTCCTAACCGGCAGGATCACGATTTTGTTACAGCAGCTTCAGAAACCCAGGGGAAATTAGTTAAAATGAAGTTAAGAATAGGTTAATTCCTGAGGAAAGAGGATAGGTAAGCAATGAATAAATACGAATTTTTACATCCCTACAGCCGTTACCACGGTGAGTTTACCCCCGAAAACTTTTTATTTGATGCCAACCTGCAGGAATTTGCCAGGCGGGTGAGCTACATTTCTAGCCTTGAAAACAGTGGTAAGCTCTCCCCAGAGGAAGCCTACAAGCAAATCAAAAATCTTTGGAAAGAATTAAAAACCAGCAAAAAAAGCCTCCTAGATAGCACCTCCCCTAGCTAAGCTTGCAGGCGCTGGAGTGTCTCGCGAATCAATTCTGGCGGGACGTGATCTGCGATTTCCCCCTGGCCGATAGCGGTGGGGAGAATAAAGCGTACCTTCTGGGCCTGTACCTTCTTGTCATGCTTTAGGAGTGCTAAGAGTCCCTCTATGTCAAAGTGAGGGGGGATCGTTGTTGGCAGTTTTGCTTTGAGAATCAATGCCCGTTGGGCAGCGGCCTCTTCAACTGACCAATACCCCAAGGCCACCGCCAGTTCCCCGGCAGCAATCATGCCAATAGCAACTGCCTCGCCGTGATTCAAAAGACGATAGTTACCCATCCTCTCAAGGGCATGGCCGATCGTATGCCCGTAATTCAAAATGGCACGCAGGCCAGCTTCGCGCTCATCCTTAGTCACCACATCCACCTTGGCTTGGCAAGAACGTTGCAGGATTTGGATCAACGACTCAGAAGGTAGGGCACTCATGCGATCTAGACGCGGCAATTGACCTAACAAATTAAAAAGCACTGCATCCCAAATCACACCGTACTTAATCACCTCGGCCATGCCGGCACGGAATTCCCTAGGGGGGAGCGTAGCTAAGACCTCGGGATCAATGACCACAAGACGGGGTTGATGAAAAGCCCCAATGAGATTTTTGCCTTGGGGATGGTTCACCCCTGTTTTCCCGCCAATGGCGGCATCCACCATCGCCAAGAGACTGGTGGGAATCTGCACTACAGCAATACCGCGTAGCCACGTTGCTGCTGCAAAGCCGGTCATATCCCCAATGACGCCGCCGCCAAGGGCAAAGAGGGTGGAACCCCGCTCTAACCGCTGACTCAGAGCAGCATCGTAAATCTTTTCAACACTTCTTAGGGTTTTGTAGCGTTCTCCCGCCGGTAGGATACAGGGGGTAACCTGCCAGCCGCTTTCGACAAGGGCATTCTGGACATCCGCGCCGTAGTGCCGCCAAATTTGCGGATTGGAAACGATAAGGGCGGGAGCTTTGGGGGTCAAGAGGGTATATTCGGCCAACAGGGTAGGTAACTGCTGCCGTGTCTTCGCGCCAATGGCAATGTTATAGGAGTGCTCACCCAGGGGAACAGGAATTAGGGTCGTCATAGTTGAGGTTTCTGAAAGTATTTTCTCTAGGTCTTCTTAAGTATCACTACCGGGACGAGGAAACGCTGGCTTTGCTCGCCAAGGGGCAAAAAAGGGCAGCAGGAGCAGTGCAGGTAAGGCAGCCGCGATCGTAAAGAGAAAAAAGAGCGGCCACCCCATAATCTCTACGACTTTCCCCGCAGGGGCTGCTAAGACATCCCGACTAAAGGCAAACAGACTGGAGAGGAGGGCATACTGCGTGGCACTAAATTGCGGGTTGCAAAGGCTCATTAAAAGGGCGGTCAAAGCCGCGATCGCCAGCCCCGCACAGAAATTATCAATACTAATGGCCGCCACCATCACCGTGGGATTGGCACCGGCATTGGCCAAGACAAAATAGGAGACATTGCTGGAGGCTTGTAGCCCCCCCATGATCCAGAGGGCACGGTGAATCCCGATTTGACTGATGGCCGCCCCCCCGGCAAGAGCACCAAAAATCGTGGCCATCAGCCCCACCCCCCCCTGTACTGCTCCAATTTGGGTTTGGCTAAAGCCCTGCTGCAATAGGAAGGGGGTCATCATATTACCTGTGAGGGCATCTCCTAAGCGGTAAAGACAGATAAAGAGTAAAATCACCAGTCCAGTTCCCCAACCGTAACGCCGGAAAAAATCAAGGAAGGGTTGAATGACCGCTTCAGCCAAAGAGTGGGGGACAGGGAGATGCAGGGTCGGTTCCGGCGCCCACAGCGTGGTGATAATGCCCACCAACATCAGCAATGCCATGAGGACGTAAACCACCGGCCAGGGCAGTTGATCGGCTAGGATTAGGGCTAGGGAACCCGTAACCAAGAGCGCAATGCGATAGCCAAGGACGTAAACCCCTGCACCCGCCCCCATTTCCAGGGGGTCTAGAACATCGGCACGATAGGCATCCACGGCAATATCTTGACTAGCACTCAAGAAGGCAATGGCCAAGGCATTGACCGCCAGCAGCCGCAGGCTTCTACTCGGATCCTGTACCGCCATGAGGGCGATCGCTCCCAAGAGGAGCACTTGAATCAGCAGTAACCAGCCCCGCCGCCGTCCTAAAAAGGGGATCGCATAGCGATCCAGCAACGGTGACCAGAGAAACTTCAGCGAGTAGGGCAACCCCACGAGGCTAAACAGGCCAATGGCAGTTAAGTCAATGCCCTCAACGGTCATCCAAGCCTGCAGTGTTCGACTGGTGAGAAACAGCGGCAATCCCGACGAAAAGCCCAACAAAAGCAGTGCCGCCATTTTGCGACTTTGAAAAACCCGTAGGGCTGTGCCGATTCCCGCCATTCATTCTGTTCCCCTGCTTAAGACTTGCCCTAGTGTAGAGCAAAAGGGGCAGCAACCTAAAGACTACTGGCTTGACTAATGCGACTGGGGCGAAAAGCAGGCCGACAGGCATCCAAGGAAACGGGAACGGGTTTGACGTGCCAGATGTCTTTGCAGTACTCGGCAATCGTGCGATCGCTAGAGAACTTGCCCATGCGCGCCACATTGAGGATGGACATCTGGGTCCAGCGGGTCTTGTCGCGGAAGGCTTGAGCAGCCCGCTGTTGGCACTCCACATAGGACTGATAGTCCGCCAGAAGCATGTACTGATCCTCATTGAGAAGGGAATTGACAATCGGTCCAAACAAGCCCGGCTCCCGTGGATTGAAGTAATCAGAAATGAGCGTATCAATCACTTTTTTCAGCATTGGGTTGCTGTTGTAGTACTCACGGGGATTGTAGCCCTCAGCTTTTAGGCTCATCACCTCTTGAGCTGTCAGACCAAAGAGGAAGAAGTTCTCTGCCCCCACCTCTTGGCGAATTTCCACATTCGCGCCGTCCAGTGTCCCAATGGTCAGTGCCCCGTTGAGGGCAAACTTCATATTTCCGGTGCCGGAGGCCTCTTTCCCAGCGGTGGAGATTTGCTCCGAAAGATCGGCAGCGGGATAGACCATCTCTCCAAGGGAAACAGAGTAGTTGCTCAGGAATACCACTTTGAGGCGGCCATTCACATCACTGTCGTGGTTGACCATATCGCCCACAGAATTGATCAGCTTGATGATCATCTTGGCCATGAAATAACCGGGGGCTGCCTTGCCGCCAAAAATAAACGTGCGCGGCTGAATGTCCATGCGGGGATTGGCTTTGAGTTGCTCGTAGAGCGTAATGATGTGGAGCACCGCTAAATGCTGCCGCTTATACTCGTGGATGCGCTTAATTTGAATGTCAAAGAGGGAATAGGGATCGACTTCGATTTGATTTTTGCGCCAGATATACTCCGCCAAGCGCTCTTTATTGGCTTGTTTAATTTGCTGCCACTTGGCTTGAAAGGCGGGATCGGTAGCGTAGGGTTCTAGGCCTCGTAGATCTTCTAAGTGGGTAATCCAGCGATCGCTCTTCAGCGTTTCGGTAATCAAACTGGCCAAGCGCGGATTGCTCATCAACAGCCAACGGCGGGGAGTAATGCCATTGGTCTTGTTTTGGAACTTGTTGGGGTACATCTCATAGAAGTCCCGCATCAGCTCCTGCTTGATTAGCTCCGTGTGCAGTTCTGCCACGCCATTCACCGTATGGCTGCCGACACAGGCCAAGTGCGCCATGCGCACCTGCTTGGGATGCCCTTCCTCAATCAAAGACATGCGTGCCAAGCGTGCGGTGTTACCGGGGTAGCGCAGGCGAATCTCGTTCAGGAAGCGGTAGTTAATCTCGTAAATGATTTCTAGGTGGCGCGGCAGCAGTTGAGCAAAGAGTTCCACAGACCAGCGTTCGAGGGCTTCTGGTAGGAGGGTGTGGTTGGTATAGGCAAAGGTGCGTTGAGTAATGTCCCAGGCCTTTTCCCAACCCAGTTGGTACTCATCCACCAACAGCCGCATTAGCTCAGCTACGCCAATGGCCGGATGCGTATCGTTGAGCTGAATGGCCACCTTGTCGGGGAACGCATCAAAATGGGTGTGACGGCGCAGGTAGAGACGGATAATGTCCTGCAAGGAGCAAGAGACAAAGAAATACTGTTGTCGCAGGCGCAGCTCTTTGCCTTGGGGGGTATTGTCATTGGGGTAAAGTACCTTAGAAATATTCTCGCTAAAGGTTTTTTCAGCAACGGCTTGGGTATAGTCGCCGGCGTTAAAGACCTGAAGGTTAAAGTCTTGGGCGGCGCGGGCGCTCCAGAGGCGAAGCGTGTTGACGGTGTTTTTGCCATAGCCGGGAATCGGCGTGTCGTAGGGGGTACCAAACACTGTGGTGCTAGGAACCCAGCGCACGCGGTAGTGCCCTTGGGCATCGGTGTAGGCTTCGGTGTGGCCGCCAAACTTCACCTCGACGTTGTAATCAGGGCGGGCAATCTCCCAGGGGTTACCAAAGCGCAGCCAGTTGTCGGGCACTTCGTGCTGCCAGCCATTGGTGATAATTTGCTCAAAAATCCCAAACTCGTAGCGAATGCCGTAGCCGACAGCGGGAATTTCCAGAGTTGCTAAAGAGTCGAGGAAACAGGCGGCCAAGCGCCCTAAACCACCATTGCCCAACCCCGGCTCCGGTTCGCGCTCCATCAGTTCGTTAAGGTCAAGGCCAAAGTCGGCCATCGCCTGTTTGGCTTGTTCGTAGAGGCCGACGTTAATCAGGTTATTTAAGAGCAAGCGACCAATGAGAAACTCCGCCGATAGGTAATAGACCACCTTGGCATCCTGCTCAAAATAGGTTTGGGCGGTTTTAATCCGCCGATGTAGCAGGCGATCGCGCACGGTGTAGGCAAGGGCCATGAAGTAATCGTAGGGCGTAGCAAACATGGCATCCTTGCCCTGGATGTAGTGGAGATTATCAACAAAAGCGCGCTTCAGGGTTTGGACGGTCATCCCTGTGCGATCGCTCTCGATATACAGATCGCAGTGGTCGTCGTTGGCAGCAGGGTTAGGGTGGGAAACTGAATTAACAGGATGACTGTTCGGAGGGGCGGAATTATTCATGCAACCTGTGACTCTGAAGGAATCGGAAATAATTTAACTTAAGGCTAATACAGATTTGTGAAATGTACATTAGACTACTGCTGCGGGAATTTTAATAATTGATTTATCTGCCTTTACATTTTTTTAATCTTCTCAAAGTATGCCCTTAGCTTTTGGACAATCCCTAATCAAACCAACCAATTTCCGCATCCCCAAGGTGAGAAGCGTTGGGATTGGGGGTAGGAATTTCATTGACAAGGGGCTTAAATCCCACATCCTCAAAACGGTAGGGCTGAGGTGCACTCAGTTGACGAATGACTTGTTTGGCCTCTTCAAATTCGGCTTCTAGCGCCCGATGGCGAGCGCGGAGTTCCTGAAGCGCTGTGTCGAGAGCTTGGGCGCGATCGCGCCACGTTTGCACTTCCTGTTGCAATTGCTCTATCTGGATGTTCTGAGCAGTTTTCTCAGCTTCTGCGGCTGCCAACGCTGCCTTGAGGGTCGCCACTTCTTGCGCAAGTTCCGCTTTAGTGGGCTGCTGACGACTCCGCTTGCCAGCGGTTTGACTCTGCTTGGCAACCTCTTGCCGCAGTAAGTCGCTGAGATTTTGGTGTTCCATCAAATAACTAAGTCATTCACAGGATTCATCTTTGCATAAAATTCGCACTGATCGGCTATAATCGCTTGGAATTCTTTTGGCTGTGAGAGTGAAAAATGCTAACCTCGACCGCAATACCGCTGACCACAGAACAGGCACACCTCAAGATTCAGGGGGGCTATCGGTTATCGGGCGAGGTGAGGATTAGTGGAGCCAAGAATTCAGCCCTGGTGTTAATGGCAGGGGCACTCTTAGCGGCCGACACAACTATTCTTCGAGCAGTACCTGACTTAGCTGATATTCGCCGCCTAGCGGAAATTTTACAAGCACTGGGGGTGAAGGTACAACGCCTCGGTAGTGAGGCGATCGCCATAGATGCCACGGACTTAAATGCCAATGATCCCCCCTACAGCTTGGTCAGCCAATTGCGGGCGAGTTTCTTTACCATCGGCCCTCTGGTGGCACGGTTGGGTGTTGCCCGCGTCCCCTTGCCGGGAGGGTGCGCCATTGGTGCCCGTCCGGTGGAACTGCATGTGCGTGGTCTGCAGGCAATGGGTGCCGAAGTGACGATCGATCACGGTGTTGTCACCGCCAGTGCCGCCAAACTCAAGGGAACACGAATTTATTTGGACTATCCGAGTGTCGGCGCAACGGAAACCCTGATGATGGCCGCCACCCTTGCCGAGGGGGAAACCACGATTGAAAATGCCGCCCAAGAACCGGAAGTGGTGGATTTGGCGAACTTTTGTATCGCCATGGGGGCAAAAATCTACGGCGCAGGCACCAATTCAATCACGATTGTGGGGGTTGATCGCCTCCACGGCACCGAATATGAAATTATTCCCGATCGCATCGAGGCCGGTACCTTTCTTCTGGCGGCTGCGGTGACTCGCTCGGCCATTACCCTTGCACCCGTGATTCCCGGTCACCTAACTCCCGTCATTGCCAAACTCGCAGAAATAGGAGCGACGGTTGAATTTCCCGATCCCACCCGTGTGCGCTTTACTCCTGCCCAGCGCTACCGCGCCACCGACATTGAAACGCTCCCCTACCCCGGCTTTCCCACGGATATGCAAGCTCTAATGATGACGTTGCTGGCCATCAGTGAAGGGAATAGTTTAGTCAGCGAAACGGTGTTTGAAAATCGCTTTGGCCATGTGGCTGAGCTGAATCGCATGGGTGCTGATATCCGCGTCAAGGGCAATCACGCCGTGATTCGGGGAGTCCCCCATCTTTCCGGTGCACCCGTGACGGGTACCGATTTACGCGCCACAGCGGCTTTGGTGGTTGCCGGACTGGCGGCTCACGGAGAAACCCATGTCTATGGCTTACAGCATTTGGATCGCGGCTACTGGCAAATCGAAGCGAAGTTGCGGGGGTTGGGCGCACGGTTAGAACGCTGTGTACCAAGTGCAGCCACTTCTCTGGTTTTTTAGTCTTTTTTTTAGCCCAGCCTTGGGAGCAAGCGGGAGTTCGTTGCCGATGCCCCCCGTCCATTGGGCCATCACATTTCCCAGAACTTCGGCCACGGTGGGGGTCCAATGCTGCCAAGCGCTAAGGGGTAAGGCCAATGCCCCCCAATAGGCCCCAAAAAGACAGCTTAAAAGAAGACCGGCGCTCGGTTGCTGTCGGCTGACAATTTGATGAGCTAATTCTAAATCCCAAGGGGCGATCGCCAAGGCGTAGCGGAGAATCTCCCCTCTTTCGGCGGGAACAGATAAAGGTTCAGCTGCCCAGGCGGCGTCTAGGTATTCATGGAGCAGGGTTTGGATGTCCTGCAACTCCTTTGCCACCGACACCAGGGGTTGATCCCAGGAGGCTAGCA
Organism: uncultured Thermosynechococcus sp.; assembly: GCF_937958135.1. Taxonomy (NCBI): domain Bacteria; kingdom Bacillati; phylum Cyanobacteriota; class Cyanophyceae; order Acaryochloridales; family Thermosynechococcaceae; genus Thermosynechococcus; species uncultured Thermosynechococcus sp. The sequence goes on from NZ_CALGOG010000034.1 coordinate 14,013, forward strand.
GTTGGGGAAGCTGTAGGCACCAATTCCCTTGGTTGCGGAGCAGCCATTGCTGCGGCAGGGTTTGTGCTAGATTAGCCTCCTCCTGAGCCACGCCCCATAGGAGTCCTAGCAGAGCACCGCGAAACTGCTCATAGACTCCACCTCTGACCATCAGACTGATTGCTTTTGACCAACGACGGCGTAAAAGGGATCGCCGAAGCCGAACCAAGACCAAGGGGAGGGTAGATGGGTGTCAATCACCTTCAGGGCGGGAATGCTGTTAATGTAGGCTTGCACTAGCTGTACGCGATCGCCCTCGGTTGCGTCTCGCCAAGCCTGAATTGCCTTTTCAAAAAACATCCGATTCGAGAAGCTGACAATAACGATGCCTTGGGGCTGAAGGATACGGGCAATTTCTGTGAAGATGGCCTCTGGGTATTGCAGATACTGTACAGACACTGCGATTAGTACGGCATCAAAGCTGGCATCCTCTAGGGGCAAAGCCAGTTCTTTATTTAAGTCTTGCACAAAGTAACGATCCAGTCGCGGGTTACGGGCTAACTCCGCTGCATTCATCCCATGACCCACCACTTCCTTAAAAGAAACCTCTGGCGGCAGATGGGAGACCCAGCTACTCATGAGATCCAAGACCCGCATCTGCGGCTGCAGGTACTGGCGGTAGAGATCCGTCAGGCGCGCCAGAAAGAAATCATCCACATGGGTTACAAAGCGGGGCAGCGCATAGAAGAGATCATCGCTACGACTATCTAATTTTGTGCGCTGTTGGGGATTGAGAATCATTGGGCCAACTGCTGAGTGATCTCCTTCTTAAGATAACGAACCACCTCGGTTAAGGGGAGGTTGATTTTCTCCCCTGTTGCGCGAATCACCAGTTCCACTTCCCCATTGGCGATCGCCCGCCCCGTTACCAGTCGGTAGGGAATGCCAATCAAATCCGCATCTTTGAATTTCACCCCTGCCCGTTCATCGCGATCGTCGAGGAGCACCTCAATGCCTGCTGCTTGAAGCCGTTCGTAGAGGTCAGTGGCCACCTGCAGTTGCTGGCTGTCCTCAATGTTGGGCACGACAATGATCACTTGATAGGGGGCGATCGCCAACGGCCAAATAATCCCTTGGGCGTCGTGGTGCTGCTCCACCGCCGCCTGTGCCAAGCGGGAAACCCCAATACCATAGCAACCCATGACCAGCGGCACATTTTCCCCCTGTTCATTGGTGTAGGTGGCCTGCATTGCCTGAGAATACTTGGTGCCCAATTGAAAAATATGACCAATTTCAATCCCCCGCGCACTTTCTAGGTACTGGTTGGGATCGTGACAGGCGCGATCGCCCGCTTGGGCTTTGCGCACATCCGCCACAATTGCCGGCAGGGGACAGGCTTTGCCCCAGTTCACCCCCACCCGATGCTGCTGATCGCGATTGGCTCCCGTAATAAATCGCTGCAACTCCGTTACACTGTGATCGGCAATGCGAATCCACCGCGGAATAATTTGGGGATCGGCTTTAATAACGGCATCCTCTAGATCGGGGCCAATGTAACCAAAGGGAATGGGAGTTGCTGCCCACTCTTGGGCCGTATCGGCCTCCGCCAGCCGCAGATCCAGCAATTTTGTTGCGCCGTAATTGGGGGCAAGGGAAGTGAGAGTGTTGTGCAACTTGACGCTGTTCACCTCTTGATCGCCGCGAATACTCACCAACACCAGACCAACCCGGCCGTTATCAAAAACCGCTCGATAGAGGACATTTTTCACAATTTGGCTGGGATGGCACTGCAACTGTTCAACGAGGGCATCAATGGTTGCCGCATTGGGAGTCTCCAGCGTTGTCACCTTTTTGTAAGTTGTAGGCAGCGGATCTGGAGGCAGGGACACCGCCTTTTCCACATTGGCAGCGTATTGACCGTCAGCTGTATAGAGCACCTCATCCTCGCCGCTAGCGGCCAGTACCATAAACTCATGGGAGGCTGAACCGCCAATCGCACCCGAATCTGCCTCTACGACGCGAAAGGTCAGGCCACAGCGGTGGAGAATCCGGCTGTAGGTGTCGTACATTACCTGATAGGTCTCCTTGAGGCTGGCCACATCAGCATGGAAGGAGTAGCCATCCTTCATAATGAATTCGCGTCCCCGCATTAGCCCAAATCGCGGTCGAATCTCATCGCGGAATTTTGTTTGGATCTGGTATAGGTGAACGGGCAACTGCCGATAGGAGCGGATTAAGTCCTTGGCAAGGGTGGTGATGACCTCTTCATGGGTAGGGCCCAGTCCTAGCTGTCGCTGGCTACGATCCGTCAAGGAAAACATAATCCCCTCAGCCTTGGTATAGGTATCCCAGCGCCCAGACTCTTGCCACAGCTCAGCAGGTTGCAACTGCGGCAGCAAACATTCCAAGGCACCCGTGCGGTTCATTTCCTCACGGACAATGGCGCTGACTTTTTGCAGCACTCGCCACATCAAGGGCAGGTAGCTATAGATGCCACTGGCAATCCGTCGAATGTATCCTGCCCGCAGCAATAGTTTGTGGCTGGGAATTTCTGCTTCCGCCGGATCATCGCGGAGCGTAACAAAAAGCATTTGCGAGAGGCGCATAGCTGGGCTACCGATACTGCACAGAGCCTCTATTTTACGATTTACGATGACCAGCGATCGCTAAGGGGTAGCCGTTGGTGCAGGTTCCGCTAGAGGGGGTTGAACAGGTATCGGCATAGGGACAGCAGTGGCTTCGGGGGTTGGTGAAGGACTGGCGGGAGCAATCGTGGTCTCAGGGGTTGGCGTAGAGGTGGAAGAGGCTGCCGGTGTGGGTGCAGGGGTGGTGACCTCTGGCGTCGGTGTTGCCGGGGAAATTGATTCTGGCTCGGCGGCGCGTTCAAAGGGACGTTTGGGGGCAGGGGGGGCGCTTTCCCACCAGGGGGTTGGGGGGGGCACTTGCTGCCGTTGACGCAGGCTCAGTTCGTAATCCCATTGCCAAATTTTATTCAAGGCTTCACGGTAGAGGGCGCGATCGCGACCAATTTGCTCAGCGGTTTGGATGGCTTCCTCAAGTTTGCCTTGCTGTGCCAAACGAATGGCTCGATCCAAAATGGGACGATCCTCGATTTCTTCTAGTTTGGCTTGCCAATCGTCACGGTAGTTAGCAACAACTCTGGCTAACACGGCATTAGGCGGGAAGTGGTTCAAAACTGTCAAGGCGGCTCGATACTCCTTCTGCTGGGCAAGGGCAATGGCTCCATGGAGCAGGGGTTGTTCATCAATTGTGCGCAGATCCCGCTGCCAAAGAGCAATTAAACCCTGGGCTTGACCCCGTTCTGGCTGACCAAGGGGCACCTGTCGAGCTTGAGCAATAGCCAATGCATACCCCCAGCGTAGGCGGGAACTAGCAAGCCACGACGCCCACTGAAGATGCTGCTGGTTACGTAACTGTTGCTGCCATGTCTTGAGGTAAGTTTGAGCTGCTCCATAGAATGGATCGGTGCTGGGAATTTGCTGCCCACGGGCGATCGCCTCCCAGTAGCCCAAAACTGTGCCCTTGGCTGCAAGCGCTTTGGCCTGACCCAAGATCACAATCGGGCGATTGTGGTAGGAAACATCGAGAGCTGGGGCAATTTTCTCGATAAGGGCTAAGGCGCCCTCGCGATCGCCTGCCGCCAAGCGTTCCTCTGCATAGGTAAACACTTCGGGAATCCAACGGCGAATATCCGCCTGGGCTTGGGAATAGACAACCGCCTGGGGGGGAATTTTTAGGGCCAGCATCACCGCCTCTGCTAGTTCATTGGCCGTTAACCAAGCCGCCAAATCCCGTGCCTGCACCAGTTGTACCCACGCATCCTGTTCTTGGGAGATGCGCACTAAGAGCTTTTGTGCCTGTTCGCGCCAATAATCGGTGCCCAGTTGGTTCATCAACTTCACCTGCAGTAATGCCAATCCCCAATCCTGCTGGCGCAGCGCCGCCTCGGCCGTGGCCAATAAGTTCCCCCCTTCTCCCGCGTTGGTTGCGGTCAGTAGCTCTTGGGCTTGGGAGTAGCCCGCTGCCATGGTGGGGATCTTTTTCAAAAGCAGGGTGGCTAGGTCAATATTGCCTTGGCTCAACTGTTGACGGGCAATCACCAATAGGGCAGCTGACCACTCGTCCACACGCCGCTTAGCTTGGGGAAAGAGGGGGTGATCTTCCGGCCATTGACTGACGGTTTCAATTGCGTGAGCAAGAGAGGGTAAGTTGCCGTGGAGGGCGGCTTGATCGGCACAGTAGAGGCGATCGCCATCGCTCATGATCAGGCCGGGGTGACGACAATCGGGCAAGGGGGGTAAAACCAATAGCCAAGCAGTGGCAGTCATCAGGGTTGCCCCGGAGATTAAAAAGGGGATGAGCCAAGGCCACCCCTCATATGCCATAAGTCGTTGGCAGTAAGTTTGCCAACGGGCGGGCAGGGATTCAGGGGCCGTTGTCCCCCTAGGGGCGATCGCCAGCTCCCCTGACTTAGGAAACCGCCGGCACCACCGTTGCCAAACCTCTAGTACTTTCATTTCCTGCTGCGGCTCCTCACCCACTGCCTGGAGTTCCCTTAGGAGGCTAGGGAAGTCGTTAGAACTTGTTATAGCAAATCAACTTGGCAATTCCCTCCTCAAGTTGCCGTTTTCCACGGCAGGATTATAATTTAAGGATACGAATCGCAATAATCCTTAACATTTCTCCTGATTTTGCAGCGCCTGTGACCGCACTCTGGCAACGTTTGATTTTAATCTCTCCCTTTTTCTTTTGGGGCACTGCCATGGTGGCGATGAAAGAGGTGATGCCCCACACCTCGCCGCTGTGGGTTGCCGGTGTGCGCCTTGTGCCCGCAGGTCTTCTGGTTTTAGCAGTGGCGATCGCCCTTGGTAAACCCCAACCCAATCGTTTGCGGGCCTGGGGATGGATTAGTCTATTTGCCCTTGTGGATGGTTTTTTATTTCAGGGGTTTCTGGCCACAGGCTTATCCAAAACGGGGGCAGGCTTGGGGTCTGTCATGATTGACTCCCAACCCTTGGCGGTGGCGTTGCTGTCTCGCTGGCTGTATCAAGAGCGAGTGGGTGGTTGGGGTTGGCTGGGGCTACTTCTTGGCTTACTGGGCATTAGTGGCATTGGTCTAGGCGATGATCTATTGACTTTGCTCCATGAACCGAGCGCATGGCAAGGGATTCCCTGGGGACAGTGGGGGCAGCGGGGTGAACTGTGGATGCTATTGGCTGCCCTCTCGATGGCGGTGGGGACAATTCTCATGCGTCCCTTGGCACGCTATGCGGATCCCGTGGTGGCTACAGGCTGGCACATGGTCTTGGGGGGGCTACCCCTATTGCTCTGGCCGAGTCTCAATACTCCCGCCCCTTGGACAACCCTACACTGGGTCGATGTACTCAATCTTGGCTATGCGACCCTCTTTGGCAGTGCGCTGTCCTACGGTGTCTTTTTCTATTTCGCTGCCAAGGGGAACCTCACCAGTCTCAGTGCCCTGACGTTTCTCACACCAGTCTTTGCCCTCACCTTTGGCCATTGGATTTTGGGCGAAACCCTGAGTCCAATTCAGTTGGTGGGAGTGGGGTTGACCCTCATGAGCATTTACATGATCAATCAGCGCCAAGCTCTTGGGCGGTGGTGGCAAAAACTCCCCTTACCCACTCGCTTGCGTGAATCGGCAACGGCTGTCAGCGTTAAGGTGGTTGATAAATGAAATAGCTTGAGTATCCGAGCCGCAGCGTTACCAGCCCCCAGCAAGTTTATGAATCAACCCATTCACCTGATCCAGCTATCAGATTTACATTTATTTGCCACAGAGGAAGGCAGACTCCTTGGTCTGCCCACAGCTCAGTCCCTAGCTGCTGTTTTAGACGCAATTCGCCCTCATTTTCCCAATGCCCTTCTGCTGACGGGAGACTTGGCCCAGGAACCCGTTGCCACCACCTACGGCCGTTTGGCCACTGCCTTTGGGGACTTCACCTGTCCTGTATATTGGATTCCCGGCAATCATGATGAACCAAGGGCAATGCTGCCAGCCCTTGAACGTCCGCCGCTGAGGGGCGATCGCCAGGTTACCCTTGGCACTTGGCAAGGCCTGCTCCTCAGCTCCCAAGCAGATGGTAAAGTTCATGGTGAATTGAGTCCTGAGATTCTAAATTGGCTAGAGGAGACCTTGAGTCGCACCGGCGATCGCCCCACATTCATTGCTCTGCACCATCCCCCCTTTAAGACCGGTGCCCCTTGGCTCGACAGTAGCCGCCTACAGAACCCTGAGCATCTGTTTGCCGTTCTCGATCGCCATCCGCAGGTAAAACTTGTTCTCTTTGGTCACATCCATCAGGAATTTGCCATAGAGCGGCAAGGGGTAACGTATCTGGGTTGTCCTTCCACCTGTATCCAGTTTTTGCCTCGCGCCCCTGAATTTTCCCTTGAACCCATTGGTCCGGGTTTTCGTCATTTGTGGTTATACGCCGATGGCACATTTCGCACCCACATTGAGCGGGTAGAGATTCCCCTCACATTGGACTTTAGCGCCAAAGGATATTAGTACCGATTCAATTTAAGTGGCGCTAATAAAGGCTGTGTCATGAACAACCAGCCCGCCAGAGAGCAAATCACCCCTGCTGTTATCCGGGATCATACAGCTTGCAGCTTTTGAGGGTGGACATTTCTCGGATGGGGTGGTAGCCTGATCTACTAGATTGAAGGGCAAAATGTTAAAATAGCCTCGTTCCGTAGCACATGAGACACTCTCTTGACGCAGGCGACTAATCTTCCGGGCATTGATTCGCCCCAAATTGACGAATTTTTGCAAGAATTAGCGACAATCCAAGACTCTGGTCCTAAGCGGATTGCGCTCCTTGGCTCGCGTCACGTTCCGATCACCCATCAGCACCTGATTGAAATGATGAGCTATGCCCTAGTGCTGGCGGGTAACCGCTTGATGACCTCAGGTGCGGTGGGAACTAATGCGGCGGCGATTCGGGGAGCAATGCGGGCAGACCCCAATTTGCTGACGGTGATCCTACCCCAGAGTTTAGAGCGCCAACCTCGGGAATCCCGGCAGCAACTGGACAAGGTGATGCACTTAGTCGAAAAACCGGAAAACGATCACCTGCCCCTTGCAGAAGCCAGCTCCCTCTGTAATCAGGAAATTGTTTCCCGCTGCCAGCAATTAATTTGTTTTGCCTTCCACGATAGCCACACGCTGCTGCAAACCTGTGAACTGGCAGAAGAGCAGCATAAGGTGGTTACACTCTTTTACTTTGATTAGGCGGGGCGGTTTTCCTCACCTAGGGCGATCGCACCCCTCTGCCAAAATAGGAACAGAGTTCAAGGTTGACGCGCCATGAGCGGCTTTTACAACTGGTATCGCAATGGACTACGGCATCCTAAATATCGCTGGTTGATCATTGCTGCGAGTTTGATCTACTTGCTCAGTCCCTTGGATGTTTCACCAGACTTGGTGCCAATTCTTGGCCAGTTGGATGATGTAACCGTGATAGTGATCCTAGCCAGTGAGCTAACACAATTGCTGGTGGAGCGGGTGAAACAAAGGCGATCGCCCCATGTTCCTCCCACTGTAGAGGTAGAGGCAGAGCAGGTTTAGCAATTAGTCCCGCGATCGCAAGTCACTGCCAATGGAGCGCAACAGCCAACGGTTCTGTACATAGCGAAGAGCACCGTTAACTAGTGCAGCTGCCATCAAAACACCGATGGCCGGCAGAAAGAGGGGCTGCCAGAGACTCAGCCAAAGCTCGAACCCCAGCGGCAGCGCAAAGGAGCGCCCAAAGAGCGCAATCACAAACCAGCCAAAACTGGCAAGGACAAAGAAAGTATCCGCTACCAAGAGCCAGTTAAGCACTTCCCGCACCCGTGCCATGGCTATTCTCCTAGTACCCATTGCTTAACGCGGGCAAGGCTCTCCCAGTCAGGTTTGCGTTGCAGGCCATCGGCAAAATTATCTATGACCTCTTGACGCAGTTCAGCAACGGCAGCAATAACCGTTTGTGCCAATTCAATATGGGGGCGCACACCCTTTTGCCCTGTTTCCAGCATTGCCACGGCAAGGTTAATGCGGGCTTGGGGATCTTCAGGGTTGAGTTTAACCGCTTTTTGGGCGGCCTTCAGGGCAGATTGGGGCTTGTCATCGAGGAGGTAGAGCCATGCCAGACACGTCCAAGCGGAGCTGCTTTTTTGAGCACGCTGGCAAATTTCTTTGAAGGTGGGAATAAGTTCTGAGGCAGGTGCCCCTTCTCTGTAGCGGGCGATCGCCGCCTCAAATTGACGTTCGACTTCACTAATTGTCTGAGGGGTGGTCAACGGCAAGTCTCCTTAAGCAGAAAACGACGTACCACAGCCACAGGTTTGGGTGGCGTTGGGATTGGTGAACTTAAAGCCGCCACCAATGAGGGCGTCACTGTAGTCCAGAACCAAGCCATAGATGTAGAGCATACTCTTGGGATCTGAGACCACCTTGAAGCCATCGTAGTCAAAGACTTGATCCTCAGGACGGATATTGGCGGGGTCTTCAAAGTCCATCGTGTAGGACATCCCCGAACAGCCACCCCCTTTGACCCCCACTCGCAAACACAGGTCTTTGCCGTGCTTATCCCGAAGTTCGAGCACGTGCTTGAGGGCAGCCTCAGTCATCATAATTCCCTTGGCGGGTTGTGTAGCCTGTGTCATCACCCACTCCTGAAAGACTTCAAGCTTTATCGTAGCAAGTTCAGCGGTGGCTCACCATCTCATGGGCACGCTTAAAGGCCTCGTCGAGTACCTCAGAGAGGGTGGGATGGGTGTGGACATTAAAGGCCAAGTGACTCACGCTCTGGCGATCGCGAATGGCGTTGGCCGCCTCTTGAATTAAATCCGAAGCATGGAGACCAAAGATATGTGCCCCTAGAAGCTCACCCGTATCGGCGCGGAAAATCACCTTGGCGAGGCCATCCGTTTCTGTTTCCGCCAGTGCTTTGGAGTTGCCCTTGAAGTAGGTGCGCACCACCTGTACCTCAAAGCCTTCTTTTTCTCCTAGCTCGCGGGCTTGGGGTTCCGTCAAGCCGACAAAACTTATTTCCGGATGAGTAAAGGCTGCCGCAGGAATACTCCGATAATCCACTTGGCGAGGCCGCCCGACGATAGTTTCCACCACAGCAATGCCTTGCGCTGAAGCGGCATGGGCCAGCATCATTTTCCCCGTGGCATCGCCGATCGCCCACAAATGGGGAACAGGTTCGCCCTCTTTAGTAACCGCCAGATACTCATTCACGGGAATAAAGCCGCGCTTGTCGGTACTCACGCCCACACTCTCTAACCCCAGATCTTGGGTAGCAGGAATGCGACCGGTAGCTACCAGGCAGGCATCCACCTCTAGGACATCCACCAGTTCTTTTGTTTTTGCATCCGCCAACTCAATGACCACCGGTGTGCCGGGAATGACCCGCTGAGCCAGCGTGCCAGTGTAGGTTTCAATGTCGCGAGGGGCAATCAACACCCGCTGCGCCTGCTTGGCAATATCTGGATCAAACGTGGGCATCAGTTGATCCAGTGCCTCGATCATGGTCACTTCACTGCCAAGGGCAGTGTAAATATCGGCAAATTCTAGGCCAATGTAGCCACTGCCAACAATGGCCACCCACTGGGGCAACCAATCCAGCTTAATGGCATCATCACTGGTATAAACGGTTTTGCCGTCCACCTCAATGCCGGGGGGTACCCAGGGCACTGAACCAGTGGCAATGATAATGTTCTCGGCTGTTACCGTTTTTTCGCCTGTAGCCGTGGCAATACTAACCTTTTGAGAACCCGCCACTCTACCGCGGCCAATGAGTGTATCTACGCCGAGACGCTTAAGACTATTGGTGAGATCACTGCGGATTTTCTGCACCAGATTGGCGGCATGGGCAGCAACGCCGGCGCGATCCACCTGTACTTGCCCCAGTTGAATCCCCAAGGCTTGCCAATGGTTGGCTTGGCGCAGTTCCCGTACCCGTCCGGCCGCCGCAAGCAGCGCCTTTGAGGGAATACAGCCACGATTGACGCAGGTGCCGCCCATTTCTGCGGCTTCAATAATGGCCGTTTTCAGCCCCACACTGACGGCATGCAGGGCAGCCCCATGCCCCCCCACACCGGCTCCAATGATCACCAAATCGTAGTCAAAGCTCAAGGACGATTCTCCTCAGTGGTATTCCCTTAGCTTATCAAAGGCTGTTTTCCGTGAGAACCTAGGCCTTTTGGCTATAGGCAGTTAGAGGTTCTTTGATCCAGCGAATATAGAGATGTTTGAACGTGGATTTGAGGACGCGGGGAGCGCCAAAGTCAATGGGCATCATTTGCGAAGGCAGTTGCCAATCCCGAACGGCCAATTCATGGGGCTGTGCCAAGGGAAAGTCAATTTCGCTGAGGTCGTAGTTGCAGCCCAGGGCAGTGGCGGCGCGTTGGGTGGGAATGCGCTCGGGATCCACGTTGAGAATAGCCACAAGGGCACGATCGAGGGCAAAAACATCCTGACTGGCCCCCAAAATGTGGAGGGGTCGCGGCGTCCCGCCACTGGGGCCGTTGCCTTCGTGGCCAATAATGCCATCCGCAATGGTCAATTCAGGGGCGATCGCCCGTGCGGTTTCCACCAGCATGCGGCCAAAGCGATCGGCATCCTTACCGGCTTCCATGTGCCACCAAGCCTTCATTTTGCCAGGGACACAGCCAAAGAGATTTTTCACCCCAAGGGTCAGCGTCAGTTGCACGTGGGATTTCACCTTAGGCAGGTTAATGACCACATCGGCAGCCATGGCCTCCTTGCTAAGGCGCAGGTGGGCAAACTCAGGGTTATCGGTGGGGTAGCGATCGCCATGGAATTCAATGACGGGCAAATTCAATTCCTGAATAAAGGGCAAATAGCCATTATTGCGGGCAACCCCCAGAGCCGAGCCAAAGGCAGGCCCATCCCCCAAAAAGGGGTGTCCTCCCACTGCCTGCACCATTTTGGCTACGCAATAGACCAGTTCTGGACGGGTGACGCATTCGTGTTTTGGCCGTGCACCCGTAAGTAAATTTGGCTTGAGCAGCACGCGATCGCCCGGTTTCACTATCGCCGCCATTCCCCCCAGGGGGGCTAAGAGTTGCTCAAGGGACGCACTAAGACGGTCAAGGTCGTAGGATGTTGCCCGCAGTAAACTCACGCTTGGCATAAGAGGCTTCTCTCCATTGGCATCTTTTCTCCACAGTGTGCCACAAAGATAAAATCCAAGCTTTTTTAACCCCCGTCTAGTACCCCCTGAAACTAACATTAGATGATGAAAAAGCTGCAAAAAGATACGAGAGATAGAGAGATGTCTGCTAACGAGCGATCGCGAATGCCCCAAGGCCTTGAATCAGAATTTCGACAGCAGGTGGATCGCCTGCATCGCCTTACCGTTCTCATGCGCTGGAGTGTGGTGCTCTTTCTTTGGTTGACTGTGGGCACAGTGAGTCTCTGGGGCTTTCGCTACGAAATTAGCCTTATGCGAGAGCATTTTACGTGGGCAGCCTTGCGCTATGGCATTCTCTTTAATCGCTGGCCGGCCCTAGGGTTGGCATTGTGTCTGGGCATAACCCTCAGCGTTCTCTACTGGCAAACCTGCAACATTGTATGGGGGCGCTCTCGGAAATGGCAGCAGCGGCTAGAAAAGCAAGTCCTGTTTATTCGGCGGCAGGGAGAACGTCATCCCCTATGGCATTGGGTGTGTCGGCAGTAGCAGATCCGCAAGGGGTGCCGGCAGGGGAAAAATAATCAGCAGCAGCAACACCAGGGCCATCAAGCCAAGGCCATCGCGCCGGTTATCCAATTCACTGACATCATTGAGGGCAGGTTCGTCAAAGGCCGGCATAAAGAATAAAATCAGTGCCCAGATAAAAAGCCACGGTTGAATAAACGCGAGAATCAGCACGAGGAAACGGCTCACTTGGCCAATGATTGCCCCCAGCCGATGGCCATACATGGCATGAACAATGTGACCCCCATCTAACTGCCCCACCGGCATGAGGTTCAAGGCCGTCACCACCAAGCCCAGCACCCCGGCCACGGCCATCGGATGAAGGTGCAGCGCACTGTCCCCTTTAAGGGCAGCGCCAAAAATGGCTTTGGCAATGAGGGCAAAAAGAATCGAAATGCGCGGGCTAAACACCTGAGGATTGAGGGCTTGCTCTGAAGCATTGGCGGGCAGTTGCACCACCTCAGACTGTTGTAACCCCCAAGCCAAAATCGGCAGGGTGACCAGCAACCCAGCCATTGGCCCTGCAATACTGATGTCAAAAAGGGCACGGCGATGGGGAACGGGCGATCGCATCTGGATAAAAGCACCTAGGGTGCCCATCGCAAAGGGTAGGGGAATAAAGTAGGGCAGCGTTGCCTTGACACCGTAATACCAGGCCGTAGCAAAGTGTCCCAGTTCATGGATGCCCAAAATCAAAAGCAGACTGACGCTGTAGGGCAACCCCTGCCAGAGCAAACTTGGATTGAGCCGCAGTTCTTTCGCCGTCAGCTCAGGGGCAGCAAGGGCCAACCCCGCAACAGTGGTGGTGAGAAAGGTTAAAGCAAGTAGGCTAAGGCTAAGGGCAGGGCGAAAAAGTTGTTGGGGCTGCGGCAGGCGATCGCGGGGAATCAAGGCAAAAAAGGGCTTATTACTTAGACCCACTTGAAACATGACCAAAAAGCGATCGCCAAAGCGTTGGGCAATATTGCGCTTCACCGTCTCATAGACTTGGCTGGCATCACCGCGCATTTGCCCCCGGCAGATCACTGCCTGCGGACGATACTCAATTTGTTGCAAGTAATACATGCCCCAAGGGAAACAGCTTTGCAGTTGCGTTTCTTCCTCCTGATTGAGGAGCTTGCTATTTTCCGTCCGTGGGGGTGTCAAAGGCGGCGGTGGTACGGCGGGTAAGGGGGGCTGGCCTCGGCGCAAAAGCACAAGGTACAGCACAGAACTGGCCACAAAAACAAGGATTAACCATCCTGACGGTACAGGGGTATTCCCCAGTAGCAGCATCCAACCCCCAATAAAAAACGCTGGCAGCATCAGCACCAGCCACAGGAGCCACCAAGGAGTTTGACTGACGCGGGCAGCACTCTGGCGGACAATAAAGACCAAGATTAAACCCAATACAATAAGGGAAATCCATGTCATGATTTCGATACCTGTGGCTCAACAACAGAAACCGCCCCGCCTTGTATTGCCCATGGTCTATGGGTTTCCACCAAACCGCGAGACGCTGGGAGGCACTGCTTATCTCATTGTAGAAAACGATGGCAATACCCTCATTGATTCCCCCCCTTGGACAGAGGGCACCCAGGCGTGGCTCAGACAGCAGGGTGGCGTCAAGCGTCTCATCCTGACCCATCGGGGGGCGATCGCCCACGTGCGGGAGATACAGCGCATTTTTGAGTGCGAGGTGATCATTCAGGCGCAGGAGGCCTATCTTCTGCCCCAAGTGAGGGTCACCCCCTTTAATCACCATCTAGCCATCGGGGAAACTCTCGAAATCCTCTGGACACCCGGTCACTCCCCCGGCAGCGCCTGTGTCTATTGGTATGGCCAAGGGGGTGTTCTCTTTACCGGCCGCCATCTGCTCCCTACACCTACGGGAGAACTGGCACCGATTAAAACGGCCACCACCTTCCACTGGCCTCGGCAACTGCGCAGTGTTGAAGCACTAAAAGCCTTCTGTCGGCAGAAGTCCTTGAGTTATCTGTGTCCGGGGGCAAATATTGGGTTTCTGCGGGGGACTTTGGCGATCGCCAATGCCCAAGCCGTGCTGCAAGAACTCCCTGTTGATACCCTTTGGGTTAACAAGGTTTAATGTTTCCTTAATTTTTCCATGAGGATAACACAGGTTCGGAAAAAGGAACTTGGAGAGATCGTTAACCCCCACTTGTATCAAGACTTTTATCCTCTATAGTGAAGGTGGGCAGAGGGAAGAAGCCAAAGCAATACCAAGGAAAAAAAACAAGGTTAATTGTTAGAGCTGTTCTCTCTGTAAACCATCCCATGGGCAATCTAAAACCCTAAAAAACACAGGAGGATAAGTGTATGGCACTCGTTCGTTGGGAACCGTTCCGCGAAATCGATGCGCTACAACGCCAAATGAACCGTATCTTTGATGAGTTAATTCCTCTAACCGAACGCCGCGCCGATCTGAGCTTCCTGCCGGCGGCTGAATTGGAAGAAACACCGGAGGCCCTGCTTCTAAAAATTGAACTGCCGGGCATGGAGCCTAAAGACTTGGATATTCAAGTCACGGCGGAGGCGGTCTCGGTGAGCGGTGAACGCAAATCTGAAAGCCAAACCGAAAGCGATGGTATGAAACGCACTGAGTTCCGCTATGGTAAATTCCAACGGGTCATTCCTCTGCCGGTGCGGATTCGAAACACGGAGGCTAAAGCTGAATACAAAAATGGCATTCTCCACCTAACGCTGCCAAAAGCAGAAGAGGAGAAAAATCGTGTAGTCAAAGTGAGTGTTAGCTAATTCACCCGTGGTAAAGCGGAACAGCTAAAGTTGCTCAATGTGCGAAAATCCCCCAGAAATGGGGGATTCATTTTAGGCATGAGTCAAATTGGGAAAACGCCTATGAAGCTAGGGCTACCTCTACGAGTTGTTGTAACTCGCCACTTTGGTATAGCTCAATAAGAATATCCGAACCGCCGATAAACTCCCCATTGATGAACACTTGGGGAATCGTTGGCCAGTTAGAATACTCCTTGATCCCTTGACGGATCTCAAAATCCTCAAGGACATCCACCGTTTCATAGGGGACGCCGAGAGCATTCAAAATTTGCACCGCATTGTTAGAAAACCCGCATTGGGGCATCAGCTTGCTACCCTTCATAAAGACAATGATCTTATTGCTCTTGACAAGGTGATCAATTTTGGCGTGGAGTTCGGGTGTCATTGCTGGCTCTCCTTCTTAGATTGAGAAATTAAAAGGAATGGATCGAATTGTAGGCTATTGAAGTTGTGCCCATTGTTGGGGGGTATAGGTCTTGAGGGCAAGGGCGTGGAGTTCATTGCTGGCCATCAGCTCCTTGAGGCTGCTATAGACCAGTTGGTGCTGTTGTACTAGTCGCTTCCCTTCAAAGGCAGCAGAAACGACCACTGCTTCATAATGATCGCCGCCTCCCGTTAAGTCTTGCACTTGCACAAAGGCATCGGGTAGGCTGGCTTGAATAAGACTGGTGAGTTGCTCAGGAGTAACCATAGAGAATAATCTAGTTTTGACTAAAACTAGCAGCCAAAAAGTTTATTTACCATAGTGTATCGCTAAATGTTGAGCAATGGGTTTTACAAAGCTAGAAAGAGGAAGGTGTCAGCGGTTGGCACTGTTGTAATGCCCGCACCAATTCCTCCACGCGGACGGGCTTACTGATATAGTCGTCCATGCCGGCCCTTAAGCAGAGCTGGCGATCGCTCTCCATGGCATTGGCTGTCATCGCAATAATGCGTGGGCGGGGTTGGTTCAGCCGTTGAAACAGGTCAATCACTTCTCGCGTGGCCGTCACCCCATCCATCTCCGGCATTTGCATGTCCATCAAAATCACATCGTAGGGCTGCCGCTGCACCGCCTCCAAGACCTCTAAACCATTGGCAGCAACATCTCCCCGATACCCCAACTTCTCCAGTATTCGCAGCGCCACCATTTGGTTGACCTTATTGTCCTCCGCCACCAGAATGCGTAGCGGTGGTAATCCTCGCTTTAACTCATCAATTGAAATTGAAGGGGCAGGAGTCTTAGCCACCTGCAAACGGCTGCCAAAAACATCACTGAGAATTTTAAAGAGAGTGGACTGCTTAACAGGCTTACTGACTAAGCTGTGGAAGAGTCGCTGTTGCTCAGGGGTAAGGTCATTGCCCACCGAAGTTAACAGAATAAGAGGTAAGTTGGGGTACTGTTGACGGAGGCGCGCTGCAAGGGTCACACCATCCATTTGTGGCATCTGCAAATCTATAATTGCTGCATCTGGCAAGGGCTTCTGCTGCAAGAGCGCTAGAGCTTCTGCACCGCTAGCAGACAATAGAACCTGAATTTGCCAGCTTTGCATCTGGAGCCGGAGAATTTGACGATTATGTGGGTTATCGTCCACAACTAGCAGCGAACGTCCTTGGAAAGAGGGGGTAGGGTCATTGCTAATGCGAGTGGGATTCAGCAGCAGTCGTACCCGAAAGTAAAAGACCGAGCCACTCTCACCAATCGGCAGCGATTCATACTGACTGGGAGGGCAGCCCCCCACCACTTGCGACCCTTCTTTGGTTTTTGTTTCTAACCAAATTTGCCCCTGCATCCGCTCCACCAAGCGTTGGCAAATCGCCAAGCCTAAACCTGTACCGCCGTAGCGACGGGTGATTGAGGCATCCGCTTGGGTGAAAGGTTGAAACAGACAGGCAACGCGATCGCTGGAAATACCAATACCTGTGTCTTGAACAGCAAAAAACACATCGTAGTAAGAGGGCATAAAGTCAGAGTAGTCCTTTGGCTGCGTCGGCGCTGCCTTAACGTGCAGGGTCACAACTCCTTGGGGCGTAAATTTAATCGCATTGCCCACAAGGTTTAGCAAAATCTGCCGCAGCCGCCCCATGTCGCCAATGACTTGGCGGGGCACACTCCTATCAATATAACTGACCAATTCAACACCCTGCTCTTTTGCTCGGCTGTTGAGCAGATCTAAAACCTCTTCTATACAGGTGTGGAGATCAAAGGGATAGGCTTCCAGCTCCAGCTTGCCCGCTTCAATTTTAGAGAAGTCAAGGATGTCGTTAATAATTGCCAGCAGCGCATCGCCACTGACGCGAATCGTATTGACAAACTCCCGCTGCTGCTCTGTTAGCGGCGTGTCCAGCAGTAACCCTGTTAGGCCGATAATGGCATTCATGGGGGTGCGAATCTCGTGGCTCATGGTTGCCAAAAACTCACTTTTGGCACGGCTAGCATCCTCAGCAGCTTTGCGGGCTTGCTCTAGAAGTTGTTGCTGGGTAACAATGGCGGACACATCCTCCCAAGTGCCCAAAAAATAGGTTTTTCCCTCCAAATCCTGAAGGGGGACAATGCGAGCGCTGATCCAGCGGCTGTGGCCATCCCCGTACAGGACACGAAACTGTGCTTGAAAAAGCTGCTGCTTTTGCTGACACTCCTGCCAAGTGGTCACAACGCGCTCCCGATCCTGGGGATGGAGGTGCTCAATCCAGTGTTGCTCGGCTTCAAGAGCGCTGTTTACTCCCAAAAGCTGCAACATGGTTTGGTTTAGGAACGTAGGTCTTCCCGCCTCATCCAAGGTGAAAATGCCCACCGGTGCCATTTCGCTGACTTGCCTGAAGCGCCCCTCACTGGCTTGCAATTGCTCTTGCCAGCTCTGTCGTCGCTGCTGGTAGCGCACGCCCAGGTACACACCAATGCCACTTGTGAGCCATACCCCCACAAATCCTGCTAAGAGGGGGAAATAAACCCCTGCGGCCAGCTTACTTTCAATGGCAGCCGCAGGCAGGTGCGCCACAATCCGCAGGAGATAATCGCCGCCAAGAATGGGGGTGCCCTTCTCTGGGTCAATGGAGCGCTGATTTTCGCCAAAGGGAAGGATTTGATTGTAAGCGAATATGCCTTGCTCGTCTTGCCAAGTCCCCCTCGGTGAAGCCTGCATCTGTGTCCAGAGGCGAGGGTACTGTTGTGCCACGGTAAAGCCCCGGCGCTGCGAGTCAGTAGCAACCCACTCTTGGCCTGGGAAGTGCCCCACTAGCCAGTGCCCCCTTCGATCCGTCAACAGACAGCCCAAGTAAGGATTGCGACAAACCATTTGAAATTCTTGAAAGAGAGACGTGGCATTGTAGCGCACCATCAAAAACCTACCGCCTGTCAGGGGCGTGACCACATAGAGAAAGGGCTGCGCCTCAACCATCGGTGAGTTAGGGTCACTTTCTAATTCAAAGGGAGAGACAAACACCTCTCCCCCCCGCAGTTGTTGAATTGCCGACCAATAGCGCCGTAGTGGCTGTGAATTCCCTGCTGCCTCTTCTTTAATCGCCACTCCGGCTTTTGTAAGGGCAAAGCTCAACGTGAGTTTGCCGTTGGCGTCCAGCAGAAATAGGCAATCATAGACTTCCTTAGCCTTCAGCCAAGCGGCAATTTCTTGCCTGCGCTCCTGTTGCTCAGCTAGTGTAGCTGTAGGAGTCAATCTTTTGGCGAGGATGGGGGCAGCACTCTGAATATCGGTGATAACTGTTTGTAGAGAATGCTTGAGAATAAGCTCAGTGCGCTCAACCTTAGTAACTTTATCCGCTTCAATTTGACTGAGGAGGTGGCTGCGCTGAAGCTTGTAAAGCTGGAGAAAAAAGACAGCGACTAGTGCGGTGGTGGGCAGGAAATACTTTAGGAACTGGGGCAGCAAAGGGCGAGGCATAGAACGATGTTCCAAAGTACGAGCAGAAAGCTACCACGTCGGGGTCAACAGGGCTTATAAATAGTGTATCTTAGGGAAGTAAAGCCCTTCTTTTAGTGTATTCAGGCTGTCCCATGATTGAGCCATTGTTGTGTGGTATTGTGTTAGGTCTTATTCCGGTGACGTTGGCGGGACTCTTCTTTTCTGCTTACCGGCAGTATCGTCGCAGTAGTTCGCTTGAGCTGTAACCCTCCTACGGACAACGTCCCTAGCTTGCCTATGACGCTACCCGTTGTTGCTGTGGTTGGCCGCCCCAATGTGGGAAAGTCCACCTTTGTCAACCGCCTGGCGGGAGAGCGCGATGCCATTGTCTATGACGAACCGGGTGTTACCCGCGATCGCACCTACCGGCAGGTCTTTTGGCAAGATCGTGAATTTCTGGTGGTGGATACGGGGGGACTGGTCTTTGACGATGACAGTGAGTTTTTTCCCCTGATTCGCCGGCAGGCAGAACTTGCCCTTCAGGAAGCAACGGCAGCGATTTTTGTGGTGGATGGTCAAGCAG
The DNA here is from genome assembly GCF_937958135.1 of uncultured Thermosynechococcus sp. Lineage (NCBI taxonomy): Bacteria > Bacillati > Cyanobacteriota > Cyanophyceae > Acaryochloridales > Thermosynechococcaceae > Thermosynechococcus > uncultured Thermosynechococcus sp. Next base: position 32,963 of record NZ_CALGOG010000034.1, read on the forward strand.
GCCCTACAGCTCTGGACTATGACATTGCAGCGTGGTTGCGACAGCTTCCCATACCGGTTTTAGTGGCGGTGAATAAATGCGAGTCGCACCAAATGGGTCAGGCACAGGCGGCAGAGTTTTGGTCCTTGGGGCTGGGAGAACCCTACCCGATTTCCAGTATCCACGGCAGCGGGACGGGGGAGCTGCTGGATCGGTTGATTACCTACTTGCCGGCGGTGGAAACACTCCCTGAGACACCGGAAATTCAGGTGGCCATTGCCGGGCGTCCCAATGTGGGTAAATCTAGTTTGCTCAATGCCTTGATTGGGAGCGATCGCGCCATTGTCAGCCCCATTTCAGGCACAACCCGCGACACCATTGATACCGTCATTGAACACAACGGCACCCAGTATCGCTTCATTGACACTGCCGGTATTCGCAAGCGAGGCCATGTGGCCTATGGGCCTGAGATGTTTAGCGTTCATCGTGCCTTTAAGGCCATTCACCGCTCCGATGTCGTGCTGTTGGTTCTAGATGCCCTTGAAGACATTACCGAACAGGATCAACGCTTGGCAGGACACATTGCCGATCAGGGACGTGCCTGTGTGTTAATCATGAACAAGTGGGATGCAGTTCCCGAAAAAGATACTTATACAATCAATAGTTATCGCGATCGCCTGTATCAACGACTGAATTTCCTCGATTGGGCAGATGCCCTCTTTGTCAGTGCTCTGACCGGCCAGCGGCTGGATAAAATTTTTGCAGCGGTGGATGCGGCAGTTGAGCAACATCGTCGCCGAGTTAGTACAGCAGTGGTAAATGAAGTGATTCAAGAGGCTCTACGCTGGCATACGCCCCCTGCCACCCGCCAAGGCCGTCAAGGTAAAATCTACTACGCTACCCAGGTGGCCACCCAACCGCCAACATTTGCCATTTTTGTCAATGATGCCAAGCTCTTCAAGGATAACTACCGCCGCTATATTGAAGGGCAAATTCGGCAACAACTGGGATTCCGGGGCACGCCGATTCGCCTCCTTTGGCGTAGCAAGAAACCTCGTGAAGCTACCGAATTGGTTGTCCGCTAACTTTTTGACATCCTCCTTGACCTGTAGCCCGAAGATTCTTTTGGTGGGTTCCTGAGCCAAGGGCGTATCCGCTACTCACAAGTTTTGTGCGTGGCATGGGGTTTCAACTCCAACGCCGATTTGGTCGGCGCATCAACCTCCTGTCTTGTGGTAGGGAAATCCGGCGAGAGAACCCGCATGGCCTGTGGATCGAACCGCGTGGGCGGTGGGAAACAGGAACTTCTTCGGCCTACCACTGCGCGGGCACAAGCTAACAGGGCGGGGAGGATGTCAAACTTCTGTATAACCACTGTACTGAACTCTGACTTTTCCCTATAATCAATAGACCAGATTTTTTGACGAGTTTATGAGTCGCGGCACACTCTTCGACAAGGTTTGGGAACAACATACGGTGGCTACATTGCCCTCAGGGCAAACTCAACTATTTATTGGCCTGCACCTGATTCACGAGGTCACCAGTCCCCAAGCCTTTGCGATGCTGCGGGAGCGGGGGTTGCCGGTGCTGTATCCGCAGCGAACCGTGGCCACGGTGGATCATATTGTGCCTACAGATACGGTGGTGCGTCCTCTCCAAGATGCCCTTGCCGAAGAGATGCTGCAAGCCCTCGAAGCGAATTGCCGTGCCCACAATATCCCCTTTTTTGGTACCGGTTCTGGTCGGCAGGGCATTGTCCATGTGATTGCCCCTGAGCAGGGCTTAACCCAACCGGGGATGACGATCGCCTGCGGAGATAGCCACACTTCGACCCACGGTGCCTTTGGGGCGATCGCCTTTGGGATTGGCACTAGTCAAGTCCGCGATGTCTTGGCTACCCAAACGCTTGCTTTGAATAAGCTCAAGGTGCGTAAGGTAACAGTGAATGGCTCAATGGCCCCTGGAGTTTATGCCAAGGATGTCATTCTCTACCTCATTCATCGGTTGGGGGTTAAAGGGGGCGTGGGCTACGCCTACGAATTTAGCGGCACCACCTTTGCCCAGATGTCCATGGAAGAGCGGATGACGGTCTGCAATATGGCCATTGAGGGGGGTGCCCGCTGCGGCTACATGAACCCTGACGAAACCACCTTTGCCTATTTGCAGGGGCGGCCTTTTGCCCCCCAGGGAAAAAATTGGGATGAGGCGGTGGCCTGGTGGCGATCGCTAGCCAGTGATGCCGATGCAGAATACGACGATGTAGTTACCTTTACGGCAACTGACATTGCGCCAAGGGTGACTTGGGGCATTACCCCCGGCCAAAGCGTGGCCATTGATGAGACCTTGCCCACCCTAGAGAGTTTGCCGGAGGCAGAACGGGCGATCGCTGCGGAAGCATATGCCTACATGGATTTGCAACCAGGGCAGCCGATTCAGGGCACAAAGGTGGATGTCTGCTTTATCGGCAGTTGCACCAATGGCCGCATCAGTGATCTGCGGCAGGCCGCCAAGGTGGTCGAAGGACGCAAAGTGAAGCCCGGTGTCAAAGCCTTCGTGGTTCCCGGTTCAGAACGGGTCAAAGCCCAAGCGGAAGCAGAGGGTCTCGATGTCATTTTCCAAGCGGCAGGCTTTGAATGGCGCAACCCCGGCTGTTCAATGTGCCTTGCCATGAATCCCGATAAACTGCAAGGGCGTCAGCTCAGCGCCTCCTCCTCGAATCGCAACTTCAAAGGTCGCCAAGGATCGGCAGCGGGGCGCACCCTGCTCATGAGTCCGGCCATGGTGGCGGCGACAGCGATCGCCGGCGAAGTCACGGATGTCCGCGCGTTCCTCTAAAAGTCTCTGAAGGGCTATAGGCCTTTTGCTGCGTTTGTAAAAAATCTTTAGCCTCGAAGCCGCCCTAGCTAACTAGCTAATAATGGGGAAAGAAGGTTGAGTCCTAACGGAGGCGGTAAAGCCATGACCATTCTTCAGCGGCTAGTAGGTACAGTGGTGCTGAGCTTGGTTCCTGTTTTCCCAGTAGCAGCAGAAACCCTCATCTCCGATAGCGGGATGACGGAAATTTATGACTACCAATACACCCACTTTCCAGGAGATGTCTTGTCCTACACGACAGAAGTCAATGGACGGGTTTATGATGGCGCAATTACCGTGAGAGCGGTTGGTAAGGGTTGGATACGGGGCTGGTTTACCGATCGCGATCGCGCCGGCAATTTTGGCTGTAGTGGCGATGTCACCATTCAGTGGGTGCGGGGCAATCGGTATATTTCTGTGTGGCGGATTGGCGGTACCTATACCCCCCGTCTGCGTTGTCCTCAGGCGGGCACCACGGCTCGTCTGAATATGCGGCT
>NZ_CALGOG010000035.1:0-13058 GCF_937958135.1 uncultured Thermosynechococcus sp.
GGGAACTGCTGGGGAGTCAAACTCTAAAACTAGTGTATAAGCACCGTCTGTTAGGGTCTCGGCGATCGCCACCAACACAGGACGCTCGGCATCCGAGGGACTCAAGCCTAAACTGGCCAAGGTGCTATCCAGATGGGCTTCTTGACCGTAACGATAGCGGCTGACATCCTTGCGGATTTGAGTTTGAATGGGTGTGGCTTGGGCACGGCCAGCGATCGCCTCCGCCGTGGGCGGTTCACGATAGGGTACCGGTTTAAGTTCTGCCGCCTTTAAGGCCAATCCGCCCAGCAGTAGGGGCACGCCGTAGAAAAATCCGGCCAGATTCAACGTGGCATTTCCTGTGGCATAGGCCACCGCCCCCACCACGGTCAGCAGTGAACCGACCATTAGCCCCAACGTCCCTAGCGATACAGACCCTAACATGACCCTGCAATTCCTAGCGGTAATTTGTAAATTGTAACGGCACAGGGTAATCCTCCGTTTTCAGGCGTTGGATCACAGCTTGCAGATCATCCTTGGACTTGGCACTGACGCGCACCACATCCCCTTGGATCGCGGCCTGTACCTTCTTAAATTCACTGCGGATGAGTTTGCTAATTTCCTTGGCCAATTCTGGATTGATGCCGCGCCGCAATTTAATGAACTGCTTGACCCGTTGACCGCCCGCTGCCTCCACAGGGCCATAGTCAAAAATTTTCAGAGACAACTGCCGCTTCGCCGCCTTTTGTTGCAGAATGGTATGCACTGAGTTAAGGGTAAATTCACTCTCAGTGTGAATCGTCAGTCCTTCCTTGGTCAATTCAAGGGTGGTGTGGGTATCCTTGAGGTCATAGCGGGCTTTAATCTCTCGCTCCGTTTGATCCACAGCATTGACCAGCTCCTGCCAGTCGAAATCACTCACAATATCAAAAGAAAACGTGCTTGCCATGCTTAGGGTGTTTGGGGATTCACTTGACCAACGATCTTTAATTTACCGTCATCGGTAACCTGCCAAATATCATAGATCCCAACAACATCGCCATTTTCATCTATATCCACGTTACCACTGGCTCCTTGGTAGTTGATTTCTTTCCCTTCTCGCAGGAGGGCTAGGGCTGTACACACATCATCCACCTCTTCGCCAGGCGGATTGGCCACATCGCGCACTTTGCTGCGAATCCCTTCCCCCGTATTCTGCCCTGCGGCCTGGGCAGCCAGAACCAATAGAGCAGCGGCATCCCAAGTCTGAGCGCCAAAGGCAGGGAGATCACCGCCTTTTTGGGTGCGCCACAGTTCCTGTAGGCGGCTTAGGGCTTTGCCATCGGCACCGGGGACTGTTCCCTTAGCGCCAGCAATAATGTATTTGCCATCGGCGGTACGCCCCACCTGCTCCGGAAAACTTTCGGACTTCACACCATCGGTGAGGAGAATGGCCACGTTCTGGGTCAGACCTTGCTCAAAGGCGGACTTCAGTAGGAGACTTCCTGTTTCGGGGTACACAATGGCCACCACGGCATCGGGTTTACCCCCAAAGGCAGCTGCGGCTTCGGTTGTAAAGGTCGTTGCCCGCTCATCATAACGGGTAGGGCGATCCTCATTAATGACTGTCCCGCCCAAGGCTTTGAAGGCACGGGTAAATTCCTGCTCAAAGCTACGGCCATAGTCGTTGTTGATCACCACCGTGGCCACCCGCTGATACCCCTCTTTTTTGGCCAGTTGGGCAAGGGCTTGGGCTTGGTAATTGTCAGGGGGAGCGGTGCGTGCCCAATAGCCGTTAAAGTCCCCTTTCTTGGCGCGTTCTGTCAGGAGGGTACTGGTGCTACCGGGGGAAATGAGCATGACGCGACCCCGCGTGGCAATATCTGCGGCGGCATTGGAGACACTGCTGCCAAAGGAGCCAACAACGCCCGCGACGCGGTCAATCTCCACCAACTTGGTCATGGCTTCAGCGCCGGCAGCAGGATTGGATTGATCATCGGCCGCAATGAGCGTGACAGGTTTGCCGTTGACACCGCCACAGGCATTTACCGTTTCCACCAGCAGGGGCACCACTTCAGCAATGGGGGTTCCCACCGAGGCCAAATCACCCGTTGAGGGCAATAGGGAGCCAATGCGCAGTCCTTCAGCGGTTGGGGCAGTGGTGGTAGTGTCCGCCTCGCAGGCACCAACAGTAAAGAGAAGGAGTAACCCTGCAAAAATCTTTACGGCTGCCCATCCACTCGACGACTGTTGACCCATAGGAATTTACCCTCAACCCTCACAATTTGCCAGAATGCTACTGCAACTGGGGACATCTTGCAATCCGCGGAGACGATGCCTAAGCCCAAAAAAAGGAGCCAGATGCGGCACTCCGCCATCAACAGCCCCTTTGTATCCAATGCTCTGTGGATTAATTTTCCTAGGTAGAGGGACGAACTTGCCGCGCCATATCCAAGAATGCAGCCATATTGGCACCTGGCCGACGACGGGCAAAACGGGTGTAGGGAACACTGGGGGCGACAGGGGTAGGTGTGGGTTCTGCCGGAGCTGTAAGGATGGGCGTGGGTGCTGCGGCAACGGGCTGAGCGGGTTGAGGAGCGGGTTCCGCCGCTTTAGTAGGGGTTGCCGGTGTAGCAGGGGCAGCTTTGCCTTCGTCTAATTCAATGTAGAATTCGCCCTTTTTGCCCAAACCAAAGAGTTTCGCGATCGCCCCGAATAGGCCGAAAATAGCACCAAAGAGTTTCTTCAGCAGATTCATCTCAAAGCCTCCCAAGCGGTCTTGTGAGTAAGGGAATGTGAGGATACAGCCCCAAGTGGCAATTCTGAAGCTGTTGAGACTTTATTATCGAACGGTGGGGGGCACCAATCAACCTGAGAACGGCTGTGCAGCCCTTGTCTATAAGTATGGGATCTATCAAGGGGAGATCAACCTCTGCGTTTTCCCGTTTTCAGGGCGTGCCTCCATGGGAAAAGGACTCTAACTCAATGTGGAAAGTCTGAGGGCGCTTGTGTTACATTTTTCAAAGAAAGCAGCGGTTTCGCAGGACTAATCATTACCTATGAGCAAAGTTTACGACTGGTTTGAGGAACGCCTGGAAATTCAGGCGATCGCCGATGACATTACCAGCAAATATGTACCACCCCATGTAAACATTTTTTACTGTCTAGGTGGTATCACTCTCACCTGTTTTTTAATCCAATTTGCCACGGGCTTTGCCATGACGTTTTACTACAAACCCACCGTGGCTGAAGCCTTTGCCTCTGTGCAGTACATCATGAATGAAGTCAGCTTTGGCTGGTTGATCCGCTCTATTCACAAGTGGTCCGCCAGCATGATGGTGTTGATGATGATTCTGCACGTCTTTCGCGTCTATCTCACCGGTGGCTTCAAGAAACCCCGCGAACTCACTTGGGTAACGGGTGTGGTTTTGGCGGTGATTACCGTCAGTTTTGGTGTCACGGGCTACTCCCTGCCTTGGGATCAAGTGGGCTATTGGGCGGTCAAAATTGTTTCCGGTATCCCTGCGGCGATTCCCGTGGTGGGCGATCAACTGGTGGAACTAATACGTGGGGGTGAAAGTGTTGGTCAAGCAACCCTCACTCGCTTCTATAGCTTGCACACCTTTGTGCTGCCCTGGTCAATCGCCGTCTTTATGCTGATGCACTTCCTGATGATTCGCAAACAGGGCATTTCGGGTCCCCTGTAAGCTTAGCATCAAGAAATGTAACAGAGCCTGCTATTTTCGGCGGTTCCACTTGTTATGCTCCAGATAATCTCCCCCTTGCTGAACCTCTAGGAGAACGATTGATTTATGGCAAAAGTTTTGAAAAAGCCTGATTTAACGAATCCGGCGCTGCGGGCAAAACTGAAGAAAGGCATGGGTCACAACTACTACGGCGAACCTGCTTGGCCCAATGACCTGCTCTATATCTTCCCGGTGGTAATTATGGGCACGATCGCCCTTGTGGTTGGTCTGGCGGTGATGGATCCTGCCATGGTCGGTGAACCGGCGGATCCCTTTGCCACCCCCTTGGAAATTTTGCCGGAGTGGTACCTCTATCCCACCTTCCAGATTTTCCGGGTAGTGCCCAACAAGCTGCTGGGCGTCCTCATAAATGCCTCGATTCCCTTGGGCTTGATGCTAATTCCTTTCATTGAAAGCGTCAACAAGTTTCAAAATCCCTTTCGCCGTCCGGTAGCCATGACGGTCTTCCTCTTTGGCACATTGGTGACGCTGTGGCTGGGTATTGGTGCTACCCTTCCTTTGGATAAGTCCCTAACCCTAGGTCTGTTCTAGGAATTTTAGACAACACTTCAGTTACTTGCGCATCTGGCGATCGCTGGATGCGCTTTTTAGTTGGCGTTTTGCAGGTCAATTTTTTCAATAAAGGGGCGAATCTCATTGAGATCAATGTAGCGATCGGTGGCATTGCGCAGTTCACGGGCAATCATTCCTTCGGTGGAAACAACCGTGATGTGGGTATTTTTGGAGCGCAAGAGTTCAATCGCCCGCTCAAAATCACCATCGCCACTAAAAAGAACGACGCGATCGTACTGGCCGACCGTGTTAAACATATCAATCACGATTTCAATATCTAAATTAGCCTTTTGATAATACTTGCCGAGGGTTTCATCGTAATATTCTTTCAACAGTTTTGTGCGCACGGTATAACCAAGGTTGATCAAGGCATCGCGAAACGAGCGTTGATCTTGGGTATCTTTGATACCGGTATACCAAAAAGCATTGACCAATACGATGTTGGGATCGCGGGTGAAGAATTCAAGAACACGACGGGGATCGAAAAACCAGCCGTTTTTTTGCTGGGCATAGAACATGTTATTCCCATCGATGAAAATTGAGAGTCGTTCTTGATGGGGAAGCATAATAGGGAGAACCTATAGATGACTTGTGTAATGGGACAACAATGAATAGCGGTTGGAGTTGTCTGCAGGTTGTATAGATTCTATAGAGTAAAGTTTATAGCCATTCAGGGTAGTAAAGAAGAAACTACTGCATAGAAAGAGGTCAAAGGTAATAGGCACAGCGATCGCAAATAATAAGTGAAATAAAGCTGGCCTAATAGTTCAATGGGAACACTTTTAAGAAAAGAAAAATTTGTTAACGCATTATTTAACACTGCAATCTATTTTAATAGAACTCCATAGCAGGTGCCATAGTTTTTCGGCGATCGGCCGTTCAAGTCCTAAAAAAGGGGGCGCTGCCCCCCATTGCTAACTTTATCCCACAAATTTCAATACAGGGCACGTACTGGTGGAGGCGGCACGACTGCAGGGGGGGGTGGGGGGGTAAACAAGGGCTGCTGCGGGGGGGGTAGTGGTGACTCTACCATCAAATTGCAAGGAAAGGGCGTGCCATACATCGAGGTGCAGAAGGGACTATCGAGATCGCGGGTGCGGATAGGGGGTTGACTACTTTGCTGATACCAGGCATCGGTGGAGAGATAGTTGATTCGCCGCGCCCGATGAATGATGTCATTATCGCGATAGGTGGGCGCACCGAACACAAAAGAAGCATCGCCAGCGATCGACTCATCCTGCCAGTACCCTTGACTGCCATCAACGCGTTCAAAAGCTTGGGGCAAGGTAGGCTGAGTTATAGGCAATTGTTGGGGATCAATGGGTTGGCGGCGGCTTTGGGCAGTTGCCGGAGCGACCATCGCTGCCAGCATTGCCACGCATACCAGCGGCACAAGTTTCATGCCCATAGGTTTATCTCCATAAGCGTTTTACACTTCGGCAACAGTGACAGGTCTAAAAGCCCCTAGGCATCATAGAGTGTCTTGCTTAAAATTATTCTAAATTGACTCTTCTAGCTATCCCTAGGAGACTGTGCCGCTTTTTGGGCAACAGTTGGATTGCTCGAAAATTGGTTCCCAGCTTGAGCCGGTGAATGTCCGATACCCATTTGGCGGCCATACGGGCTGCGATGCGCCAATACTGGGGCTATTCTGAGTTGCGATCGCCCCAAGCCGAGGTGATGACAGCACTCTTACAACGGCGGGATGCCTTAATCGTCCTCCCCACCGGAGCGGGCAAAAGTCTCTGCTTTCAGTTGCCAGCACTCCTTCAAGGGGGATTGACGCTGGTGATCTCGCCGCTGCTTGCGCTCATGGAAAATCAAGTGGGGGAATTGCGGCAACGGGGTCTTGCTGCCGCAGCCTACCATAGTGAACTGCCCAGCAGTCAACGACGTCAGATTCTCTCACATCTTAGGGACTACCGTTTGCTCTATCTCTCCCCAGAGTCGCTATTTTCTAACCCCCTTTGGCAACACCTCTGTTCATCCCAGGTGTGGCTCAATGGCTTGATTGTGGATGAAGCCCATTGCCTTGTCCAGTGGGGCGATCGCTTTCGGCCGGTCTATCGGCGCTTAGGAACAGTGCGACCTGCTCTGCGTCAATGCAAACCGCACCACCCACGGCTGGCGATCGCTGCTTTTACGGCCACTGCCGATTCCAATGCCCAACGCATCCTCATTGAGGTTTTAGGTCTAGAGCAGCCTGTGCAGATCATTCACAGCCCCTATCGTGCCAATCTCCATTTAACTGTACGTTCTGTGTGGAGTCGGGGGTATCGCCGCCATTGCCTCCAGCAATTTCTCAAGCAGCAGGGGAAAACCTCTGGATTGATCTATGCCCGCACCCGCCGCGACTGTGAGACCCTAGCCACTTGGCTACAGGAGCAGGGATACCGCACCACCCCTTACCATGGCGGACTGCCAGCAGCACAGCGACGCCAAATTGAGACGGATTGGCTGCAGGACAAACTCCCCTTTGTGGTCTGTACCAATGCCTTTGGTATGGGGGTCAATAAACCCAATGTGCGTTGGATCTGCCACTATCAACCGCCCCTGCAACTCAGTGAATATCTCCAAGAGGTAGGACGCGCTGGGCGAGATGGTCAGCCGGCTCAAGCCCTAGCTCTGGTGAGCGATCGCTGGGGTTTGGATCGCGAAGATCAACAGCGTTGGCAGTTTTTTCAGCGCCACAGTCAAGACACTTACAATCGCGCCATGGCACTTCAGGCGTCTCTGCCCCTCAGGGGCAATCTTCAACAACTGCGGCAACAGTGGCCTGAGGTGGAATTAACATTGGCACTCCTGCATCAACAGGGTGCCCTGCGCTGGCAGGATCCCTTTCACTATTGCCGTCAACCCCTAACACAGGTGCCACCCCTGCCCAAAGCGACGCAGGAACAATTAATGCAAGAGTTTCTCTACTACCGCGGCTGCCGCTGGCGGTTTCTCCTCCAAGCCTTTGGTTTTGCCCCTGAGGCAGCCGAATGGCGTTGTGGTCATTGCGATCGCTGTGAGCAGCTCACCAAGGCCGGTAAACCACGGTGAATTCACAAATTTGCTTCATAGAACTTTGTGTACACTGGCACATAGGGCGGTACCGCTACCGCTTCCCAAAGGCTTCGCAGAAGGCGATTCTATTGCTACACACTAGGGGTTGCGGACATGGGGCTACTACAAGTTGAGCAAATTCGCGAAACACTTCAGGATGTGCTTTCAGAACACGCCGTTGTTGTCCAAGTAAATCAGTTTCGCAACCAATTAAACATTGTTTTGAACAAACCCCCCGGCACTGTTGCCCATTATTCTGCCTTAGTGAATCTTCTCAAGTCGCGCTTGGGACAGTTTCACCTAGATGACATTGCCCGCATTAAAATTATTGGCCGCATTCAAGGTTCGCCTAAACCTGATTGGGAAGAGGTCATCGATCTGCGCCTGCCTAACCCAGCTCTAGCTACCCCTGTATATGCTTCCTCAGCTCCTTGGGTGGTGGCGATCGCCGCCGGAGTTGTGAGTTTACTGGTGATCTTTAGCTACCATCTCGGTCGGTGGCAGCAACAACAACGGATGCAGCAGTTGATTGGTGGTAGCCTTACGCAACAGGGCGTAACCATGGCGGACTTCAAGTGGCATATTGAGGGGGGAGCACCGTTTATTGTGGGTGTTCTCAAAAACTACAGTGAAGAGCAGTTTCGCATGGTTCAGGCAGATTTTGAACTCTTGGATAAGGGGGGGCAGCAGGTCGGAGCCGTCTCGGTACAGGTCTATGGCCTTGGCCCTGAGGAAACATGGCATTTCCGTGAACCAGTCACCAATGATCAAGCAGTGCGAGCACGACTGGTAAAATTACAGTCATTCCATTAATTTTTCCCCGTAGAGGGATGGATGATGGCTCCCCATGGCTGATCTGAAAGCCCTGATTTTTGATGTGGATGGTACCCTGGCCGATACCGAGCGGGATGGCCATCGCGTTGCCTTCAATAAAGCCTTTGCGGCGGCGGGTCTGGATTGGGAGTGGGATGTTCCCCTCTATGGCCAACTGCTGGCGGTGGCAGGGGGCAAGGAGCGGATCAAGTATTATCTGGATCGTTTTCGCCCCGATTGGCCCCGTCCGCAAAATTTGGATGCCCTGATTGCCGATTTGCACAAGGCCAAAACCCGCTACTATACGGAGTTATTGGCGGAAGGAGCCATTCCTCTGCGACCGGGGGTAAAACGATTGCTGACCGAAGCCCGTGAAGTAGGATTCCGTTTGGCGATCGCTACCACCACCACCCCCGCCAATGTTACCGCCCTCCTTGAAAATGCCCTTGCTCCTGATGGTGTGAGTTGGTTTGAGATGATTGCCGCCGGGGATGTTGTGCCCGCAAAGAAACCTGCGCCTGATATTTACTTCTACACCCTTGAGAAAATGCGCCTCTCACCGCAGGAGTGCCTTGCCTTTGAGGATTCGGCCAATGGGATTCAGGCAGCCACTGCGAGTGGTCTAGCAACCATTATCACGATCACCGACTACACCAAGGATCATGACTTTCGCGATGCAGCACTTGTCTTGGATTGCCTAGGGGAACCCGACTACCCCTTTCAAGTGATCCGCGGTGAGGTGGGCTGGACAACCTATGTGGATGTGCCCCTGTTGCGATCGCTCCATCGGCAGTGGACTAGCGCGTTGAGGCAGCGATAATTTTCTAGTCAGAGCATTTTACAGTGAATATTACTCCCCGTGTTTGAGGAGAAAGGAGCACAATGTACACAATTGATTTGATCCTCCGTCATGTTCCCATGCCCGTCAGCATTGAGCGCAAGGAAAGTGCGGCAGCAACGGCAGTCTATCAACAAATTCAGCAGGCCATAGCCACCGGTACCCCGACTGTCCTCGAACTGACGTGCGATCGCCAGGTGGGCAAGAAGTTAACTGTGCTTACCTCAGAAATTGTGGCGGTGCAAATGACCGATAAGGATGCCCTCTCCAATGTGACCAGTCGTGGTGGGTTCTTTGCTCAACTTGTGCAGCAGCCCAGAAACTAGGGAAAGAGCCTCGTAAAGTTTAACTTTTCTTTGCAATGGTGTATTTTTGCCGTTAGGATACTAAGCAGACTAATCCGTAGGGGAACGTTGAGCGACTCCTCCCCGTCTGAAGGTTAGGTAGCTGTGGTGTGTCGTAATAGGGTTATCTATGGTGAAACGTTTCCTGCCGGCCCTTATGGTCTTGGGGTGTAGCCTTGGTCTTGTGACCCCAGCCCTTGTGCGTGCCCAATCAAATCAAGGGTTTACGTTTACATGGGGAGAAGGCCCCAGTGGACGGCAGCAGTTGCAATACCACTTGGATTATGGGACGCCCGGTTTCATGGGCGATCGCTATTGGCTGCGCCTTGGTCAGCAAAAAGTAGCTATTAACCGCATTAACATCACCTACCCTGACTACTACAACGGCATTATTGATCCCAAGGGAATTGAGGTCAGAGTGGGGGGCAGTCAAGGGAATAGCTTTTTCCAATTTCGGCGCGAGCTAGGCAGAAAAATTAACCTAGCGGAGGTAACGGTGGATCGGGATAACCGCGTCATTGACATCGTGCCAGCAGAAGTGATTCCCGCTGGGGAACCTGTTCAAATCATTCTCAACAATGTACGCAACCCCAACCATGGCGGCATGTTCTACTTCAATGCACGCATTGGCTCGCCTGGGGATATTCCCTTGATGCGCTATGTGGGCACTTGGATTCTCAGTATTGCCAATAATTAACTGAAGCTTAATTTGCTAATTTGTAAACCGGTTTGACATCCCTGGCCAGATTGGGGTCTCGCCCTAGTCTTGTGCTCATGTGTCACAGCCGGCTCACCCTTCACGCCTGAGGCGACATGCTGCCAAATCCCCATTGCCCCACATTTCCCCTCTCTTCACCCCATTTGATGTACCGTTTGCTGGGGGATATTCTCCTACAGCGGTATTTTCGTCACCTTGAGGTGCAAGTGCCTAAAGGAGGTCCGGTAATCTGAGCACCCACCCATCGTGCCCGTTGGGATGCCCTCATTATTCCCTGCGTCACCGGGCGGCGGGGAAGCGGGCGCGATTGATACTGTGATGTGACCTGCCCGAAACATGCTGCCCAACAACCGATGAGTAATCTTTTCGGGGCACTGCAGCGGCTTCAAGAGGGGCGATCGCGCCTGGGTTTGACTTAGACCTTCGCTTTGAATCCGTCTAAGAATCTGTGGGGACAATCAGGGCTTCAAATTGTTGGCGAATCTGATCGGTGACTTCCTTTACAGCTTGTCGTGCCCCTTGGCGATCGCGACGATACAAAGACCAATAGTTCTGCAAATTGAGGGGTTCTCCGACGCTGACGCGCACTTGCCGCTGTCCCACCAGGCGGTTCACGTTGGGACTTTTTCCTTCCAGCCAATCGAAGGTGCGCCAGAGGATTAGCACAATGTCCGCGAAGCGGTTGATTGTCAGTTTTTCCCGCACATAGCTCCCGGTAACCGAGGTAAAACGCTCTGCAAGACGCATATGGCGTAATCGCACATTGGCTTCCTGTGCCAACCAATTGGCTAAACAGCGTTCTACGGAGGACAGTTGTGCCAAGTCAGCGCGGAACATGCGTTCCCAAGCGGCCTGCTCAATCCGCCGACAGCGGCTGGCAAAGTCTTCACTGGGTTTAAGACCAAAATAGGACTCTGCTACCGCAAGGGCACTGTTGAGAAGTCGCTGAATTCGTGCCGCTAATTCTGCATTGGCAGAATCAAGGGGTGGCAGTTCGGGAAACGCTTGGCGATAGGAGGTGGCATAAAAGGTCTCTAAGCGATCTAAAAGGTACGTCGCCAAATTCAGGAGGCGACCGTAGAGATCCTCGGGCTGGGCACTGTGAGAACTTGCAGGGCAGCCAAGGCGGTTCTCCAGTTGTGCCATCAGCATTGCCATGCGTTCCCACGAAGGCTGAATGAGGGTGTATTGAATGCCAATCGGCAGAATGACCACGGGGAGCGATCGCCCGGCCTTGGTCAAGTCTTCCAGACACCAAAACCCCAGTTGCGCCACGCCCGGCTCCAAGGGAGCCACTAGTTCGTTGTGTTCATTCGTTGCCCCCTCCGGAGCTGCTGCTAGGGGAAATTGTCCCTCCAGCAGTAATTCTCGTGCCGATCGCAGGGCTTGGCTGTCGAGCTTACCCCGCATGATTGAAATGCCCCCTAGCCGTGAAAAGAGCCAGCCAATCTGTTGCCCTGCCCAGAGGGGAATCCCGCGATCGTAGAGAAAATAACCATTTGTGGGGGGGCGCAGCCGAAGACCCAACCGGCGGGCTGTTTGCGGCAGGAGATGCCACATCAAGTAGCCCATCACCAAAGGATCATCTGTACAGGGATGCCGAAAGGCAATGAGGAGTCGTACCTTTCCCTGCTGAAACTGCTCATAATAGTGGGCAAGGGTTTCCACATTCACCCCTTCCACCCGCTTGAGACCTAAGCCATAGCGGATATAAAAGGGCAGGAGTCGCGCCACTGTCCACCAAACAGGATAGCTAAATCGTTGAGGTAGAAAATGCAAAGGGGGTTGGGCAGTCGCAACCACACCGGACATGACGCAAACTCCTCAGATACAACGGCTAGACTGAGGCAGTGGCCAACTCCGCAATCAACTGCTCCAACATCGGCCGATCCGCCCAATAGACGGCATTACAGAACTGACAGGTGGCTTCTGCCTTCGCCTCTGTGGCTAGGATATCCCTTAATTCTGCCTCCCCTAGGAGCTTGAGTGCCGCTAGCATCCGTTCGTGGGAACAGCCACAGTGGAACCGCACCATTTGCCGCTGGGGAAGGATTTGCAGATCCATATCCCCCAGCAGTTCCTGAAAAATATCCGGCAGGGTTTGCCCTGCTTGGAGCAGCGGTGTAAAGCCCTTGAGATTGGCCACCCGTTCTTCCAGGGTCGCGATGAGGTGTTCATCCTTGGCAGCTTTAGGCAGCACCTGCAACATCAGCCCCCCGGCGGCAGTCACTCCAGCCTCTTCAACAAAAACGCCCAACATCAGGGCTGAGGGGGTTTGCTCTGAGGTGGCAAGGTAGTAGGTGACATCTTCTGCAATTTCTCCGGAGACCAGTTCCACGGTGCTGGAGTAGGGATAGCCATAGCCCAGATCATGGATGACGTAGAGATAACCTTGGTGGCCAACCGCCGCCCCCACATCTAGTTTGCCCTTAGCATTGGGGGGAAGTTCAACCCTGGGATACTGCACATAGCCGCGAACCGTGCCATCGGCGCCGGCATCAGCGAAAATCGTTCCTAGGGGGCCATTGCCTTGAATGCGCACATTCACCCGTGCTTGGGGCTGTTTGAAACTAGAGGCGAGAATTAAGCCAGCGGCCATGGTGCGTCCTAAAGCAGCCGTGGCAACGTAGGAGAGTTGGTGGCGTTTGCGGGCTTCATCAGTCAGTTGAGTGGTGATCACCCCCACGGCACGGATACCTTCAGCCGCAGCCGTTGCTCGCAAAAGAAAATCTGCCATGATTAACCTAAAGAAACGTTTCTTTACACTTAGTCTAAATCCTTCCTTTCGTTTTACTCCAAGGGCGGTGGATTGCAGACAAAGCAGAGAAGCCCCCTAGCATTAACGTCAGAAAATTGGCGATGATAAGCAAACAACCGTGATCCAGCGTCTAGTGATTTCTCCTATGGCTATGCCCCTAACTGTTTTGTCAGCGGCAACTGTTTTGGCAGAGGCAACAGACTTATCTCAGGGAGGCTTGATTACAGAAATTCCGACGCTGGCGATCGCCCACCGCTTGGCA
>NZ_CALGOG010000036.1:0-17466 GCF_937958135.1 uncultured Thermosynechococcus sp.
GGGTGAGACTGGGCAGAGTGCCTGTAATCACAAAGCGTTTGCCGGCAAGGACTTGCCCTGCCGTTGGCGCCGTGGGAGTCTCCGCTGCCAGTTGTAGCCCCAGGGCTTTGAGATCCGCAATGAGGGCTTGGTGCTCTGGGGTCTGGAACCACTCGTGAACAGCTTGGGCAATTTCCTCCCCAATGCCATAGACCCCACACAGATCGGCGACGGTGGCAGTGGCTAGTTCCTCCACAGACTTGAAGTGATTGGCAAGGACTTGGGCATTGACGCTCCCCACATGGCGAATACCTAGGCCATAGAGCACCCGTGGCCAGGGTTGGGCTTTGGAGTTAGCGATCGCCTGTAACAACTTATCAGCGGACTTCTGGCCCATGCGCTCGAGGCTCAAGAGTTGTTCTGCCCTGAGGCGGTAGAGATCCGCGGGGGTGCGCACCAGCTCCTTGGCTACAAGCTGCCGTACCAGCTTTTCCCCTAACCCTTGAATATCCAAGGCATCCCGACTTGCCCAGTGGAGAATTTGCCCGCGCACGATCGCCGGACACTGCGGATTAACACAGCGACTCACCACTTCGTTAGCAGGGCGGACAACGGGTTGATGGCATTCGGGACAAATTGTCGGCATCCTAAAGGGTCGAGCCGTGGCTGGTCGCAATTCCGGAAACACCCGCACAATCTCTGGAATGATTTCGCCGGCCTTGTGGATCACCACCTTATCGCCGATGTGCAGATCCAGTTCAGCAATATAGTCTGCATTGTGGAGCGTTGCCCGCGAGACCGTCGTTCCGGCAAGTTGCACCGGCACCAGTTCCGCCACGGGGGTCAAAGCACCCGTACGCCCTACCTGCACCGTAATTGCCACCACGTCGGTAATTACCTGCTCCGGCTCGTACTTCCAAGCAATGCAGCCGCGGGGAAATTTTTGTGTAAAACCCAGCGTCTGTTGCAGCGCCAGATCGTTGAGCTTGACCACAATGCCATCGGTGAGATAGGGAAGGGTGTGGCGGGCCGTTTGCCAGTGGTCATAGTAGCTCTTCACCGCCTCTAGGTTCGGACAGTCGGCATTGTGGGGATTGACGCGAAAACCAAGGCGTTGCAGCGCGCTGAGCACCTGTCGTTGCGATTGGGGCTCGCCCTCTAGTTCCTCTCCCAAAGGAACAGAACCCCCTTCAGGCAAATGCAAGGCGTAGGCAAAGAAGTCCAGTTGACGCTGAGCAACAATGCGGGGATCCAGTTGACGCAGGGTACCCGCTGCGGCGTTGCGCGGATTGGCAAAGGGCGGGTCTCCTTGAGCTTGGCGTTCTTCGTTGAGTTGATGGAAGCGTGCCAACGGCAAAAAGGCCTCACCGCGCACTTCCACAATGGGGGGTGGGTTCTCTACCGCCAGCCGCAGGGGAATCGTGCGAATCGTGCGCACATTGCTGGTAATGTCCTCACCGCGAAGGCCATCCCCCCGCGTTGCCCCCCGCACCAGTAAACCGTTCTCGTAGGTCAGAGCCAGGGCCACGCCGTCCATTTTCAGTTCACAGAGGTATGCCGTGGGGGGGAGGGGTTCCCCTTGCCGTAAGGTGCGCCAATGGCGCTGCCAGCGCTCCTGCCATGCCACCATATCGGCAAAGGTGAAGGCATTTTCAAGGCTATAGAGGGGAATGCGATGGCTGACACTCTCAAATTGGTTGACGGGTGCTTCGCCAACCCGCTGGGTTGGACTGTCGGGGGTAATGTATTCAGGATAAGCGGCTTCTAGTGCCTGAAGTTCGCGATAGAGCTGGTCATAGACCTCATCTTCCATGATCGGCTGATCGAGAGCATAATAGGCGTAGCTCGCACGCTGAAGTAGATGTCGCAGTTGCTGAATCCGTTCGGCTGCCGTCATCATGGTTGTTCCTTTGAGACCAGTTGCCCTATCCATCTGGGCTATTCTTGGGGCGCGGTTTAGCGACATGGGGCAGTCCCCAGCCGAGCTTTTGCTGCAGGACATGGAAGAATTCTGGGGGACGCAGGCGAATGAAGCGGGCACGGTAGGGGGCACGTTGCACAAAGACTTGATCCTCTGGCCGAATGTAGCAGCCAGCATTGCCATCCACCACCAGAATCAGATGCTTGAAGGGGTTCGCCGGATAAATCCACACCGGTTCGCTGTTGGCAAAGACAAGGGCACGGGAGGCCAAAGAGTGCGGACAAATCGGCACCAACTGCAAGGCCGCTACACCGGGGGTAATCACGGGGCCTCCCGCCGAGAGGGCATAGGCGGTAGAGCCTGTGGGGGTGGAGAGAATGAGACCATCGGCGGCAATATCAACGCGGGCATGGGCGCCCACATCCACTTCAAAATGACACATCCCCGTGAGAGGCTCTTTATGGATCACCATTTCATTGAGGGAGAGGGCTTCCCAAATCACGGTTTGATCTCGCAGGACTTGCACCGTGAGCATGGTGCGATCTTCAATTGTGTAGTCCCCCCGCAGCACTTGATCAAGGGCAGGTTCCAGATCAGCCACATAGCCCTCAGTGAGAAAACCTAAGTGCCCGGTGTTGATGGTGAGCAGGGGAATCTCACAGGGAGCCAACTGACGGAACGCAGATAAGACTGTGCCATCGCCGCCAAGCACAACTGCAAAAGCCATGGAAGTATCAAAGCCGGGGGGCACTAGTTGATCTATGGGGGTATGGCAGACGGGACTATCGGGACGAGAATAGCCAAGAATGCCACCAATCCCCGTGGCCATGTGGACTTCCCAGCCCTGAAGTTCTAAAATTTGACGGACATGGTGGGCCAATTCGACCGCGAGGGGTTTGCCTTCGTTGTAGATGATCCCCGCCTTCACAGCAACTCCTAGGGGGTGGACTTAAAGGGACTGCGTTTTTTGCGTCCAGACTTTTTCTGTTTAGCTTTTTCGTAATCCAACTCTTTGAGTTTACGCAGAATTCGGGTGAAATAGTCCTGCAAGTAGGCTTCAAGGGTGAGGGTTTCGCTGGGATCAAGGTCAAAGGTGCGATAGACCTCTTCCATCGGGGCATCAAAGACGCGACCGCTGGCAATCACTTCTGTAAAGGCTAGGCGATCGCTAATGTTCCATGTCCACTGAAACCACTGGGTGACCTGCCGTGCCGCTCGCAAAACCCCAATGGGCAAGCGGGTAATTTTTGCTTCCTGTCCTGAGAGACTTTCACATAGCTTAATAATTTCATCCGCTGTCCAAGCACGGCTGCCCGCGAGGTCAAAAGCTTTGCCATAGGTGGCGGGTCGGTCAATGGCACGCACGGCAAACTTAGCCACATCCTGGGTATCCATATAGGCAATGGCAGTGGACTCTCCCAAAACCCAAATGGATTGATTTTCCAGAATTGGGATCGCATATTGACCAATTAAGCCCTGAAAAAAGCCACAGGGACGCAGGATCGTGTAGTTGAGTCCCGATTCCCGCAAGAAGTCTTCGGTACAGTGTTTAATTTGCATTAGGGGCACGTGGGGATAGTCCTGCGCTCCCATGATTGAGAAAAAGATGAAGTGTTGAACATCGGCAGCTTGGGCAGCCTGAATCAAGTTGACTTTGCCTTGCCAATCCACTGCTGCAATGGTCAGTGTGTCGGTGGGTCGAGTGGCAGAGGCATCAATCACCACTGAGGCCTTGGCATACTTCAATGCCTCCAGAATACTGTCGGCAGCACAGAGGTTTCCCTGAAGAATAGTTGCGCCCCATTCCCGCAGAAACGTGGCTTTGGCCGGACTGCGGACAAAACAATAGACGTGGTGGCCTTCATCTAGGGCGCGGCGCACAATTTGCCGCCCTAGGGTACCCGTACCGCCAACAATAAAAATGTTCATGAAAAACTCTAGTCATAAATCTTAACTTTTGTAATACTTTATCAGAATTCCTGACGGGGGCGATCGCCTTTGGGGATCATCCTTCTCCGCAGCAAACTGGAGATGGACTAGGACACAAAGTCTTCACAGTGGAGTGTTTCCCACGTCTTGCGCCCCGTTACGGGGTTGGTGCCACTAGCCACCTTGCAGAGCTTACGCCGGGCATCTTCCCGTAATTCCACATCCGTAAAGTCGGCGCCGTTAATGATGGCATCGTCAAAGTTGGTGTTAAAGGCAAAGGCTCCCTCAAGGATGGCATTGGTGAGGTTGGCTTTGGTCAGCCGCGCGGTGTCTAGGGTGGCGTAGCGCAGGTCAGCCCCTTCTAAATTGGCCGTCTCCATATTGGCTCCAAAAAAGCTTACCCCCTGAAGATTGGTGTGGCTGAGGTTGCTGTGGAAAAGGTTGGCCTTTGTAAATTCAGACCCCCGCAGATCCCGACCCGAAAAATCCATATTGATCAAAGCTTCTTTTGTGTAATCTTCGGCGATCGCCCCCATGGGGGTAGAGAAGATCCAGAGGATGGCCAAAAATAGTGCCACCCACCAGCGCCAAGAGCGGCGAAGCGCAGCAATGACAACGGAGGATGGGAGCAGCATAGACAGAACTCCTCTCTGTTTAGCCCTACATCTTCAGCGTATCAGTATGCATCTTCCTACAGCGGTATGGGTCCGGGAAACCATCATTGAAAACGGCTACGGCCAAGGCTATTTCCTGATGGGGGAGGGCGATCGCCTAGAGTGGTACACCAGTCGCCGCCGAGCGTTAATTCCCCTGGATGAGCGGTTTCGCTACCCCAAATCCCTGCAGCGACTACTGAATCAAAATCGCTTCCAAGTAGCGATTAACCGTAACTTTGAGGCGGTAGTGGCCGGCTGTGCCGCTCGCCCCAAGACTTGGATAACTCCCCGTTTGCAGGAGTTGTATTATTTGCTGCACGCCACGGGCTGGGCAGTGAGCTTTGAAACCTGGCAGGGCGATGAACTCGCAGGGGGCATTCTCGGTATTGTTATTGGGGGTGCCTTTATTGGCGAGTCCATGTTCTACCGCATTCCCGATGGCTCGAAGGTGGCGATGGTGAAACTGGTGGAACATCTGCGGCGACGGGGTTTTCTACTGTTTGATGCCCAACTGCAAAATCCTCATCTTGAGCGTTTTGGGGCATATGTTGTCAGCGATCGCGAGTACCGACAGCTCTTGGCACAGGCAATTCGCAAACCCTGTCAATTTCTCTGAGGCTCTAATCTCCCTTCAAACAGAGGCTGTGTTAGTAGAACCCCTGCAAGCCTTCCTACTATCGGCGTGTTGTACAACCGTTTTCACGGGAGTAGTCCGGCAATGCCGCAGAGTCACGTTCCTCAAGATATTAACCCGGTTAGAAAACAGCCGTAGGCGGCGTTGCTGTTCTTCAGAGCTGTCTGTAATTGCGAGGACAGGCGAGCGAGCCGTGAAGGTGTCCTACTCAGATATTGCAGTTTTAGGATAAACAACCCCTGCGCTTAAGACCTATTTAAGACCCGTCTATTAGGCTTAATGTTACAAAGAGCTAGTATAAAACCTAGGCGATAGCCGCATTTGTAGGCTATACCTAGTGAAAAGCCTGAAAAGTCTAATAAAAAGTGCGTGTAGGGAGGAGTCGTGGGCTATGAACCTCAGTGGGAGCACCGATGAGATTAAAGTGGTTCCCGAGATGACCGGTGGTCGAGTGCCCTATACCCCCCGCAACCATCGCCGTATCCTTTGCATTTTTCCCCGCTATAGCCGCTCCTTTGGGACGTTTCACCACGCTTACCCCCTCATGGGCACGGTGCGCGCCTTTATGCCACCCCAAGGCATTTTGTTGGTGGCTGCCTATCTGCCAGAGTCTTGGGAGGTGCGCCTGATTGATGAAAACGTACGTCCCGCAACCGATGCCGACTATGCTTGGGCCGATATTGTCATTACCAGCGGTATGCACATTCAGCGGCCGCAAATTTTAGAAATCAATGAAATTGCCCATCGTCACGGTAAACTCACTGCCTTGGGAGGACCTTCGGTCTCCAGCTGTCCGGAATACTATCCTGATGTGGATATTCTCCACCTGGGGGAACTGGGGGATGCCACCGATAAAATGATTGCCTACTTTGACGAGTACGGCAGCCAGCGACCACCTCAACAACTGATCTTCAAAACCACGGCACGGTTACCGCTGAGTGAGTTTCCCACCCCTGCCTACCAGCACGTGCGCATGGAAAATTATTTCCTTGGTAGCATTCAGTTTTCCAGTGGCTGTCCCTTTCGCTGTGAGTTTTGCGATATTCCCGAACTCTATGGCCGCAATCCGCGTCTGAAAACGCCGCAGCAAATCCTCAAGGAACTGGATACAATGCTGGCTTCCGGGAATCCAGGGGCGGTCTATTTTGTTGATGACAACTTTATTGGCAACCGCCGCGCCGTCACTGAACTGCTGCCGCACCTGATTGACTGGCAAAAGGCCAATGGCTATCCCGTGCAATTTGCTTGCGAAGCAACCCTGAACATTGCCCAAAGCCCGAAACTCTTGGAAATGATGCGGGAAGCCTATTTTTGTACAATTTTCTGTGGCATTGAAACGCCAGAACCTGAGGCACTTCATGCCATCCACAAGGATCAAAACCTAAGTATGCCGATTTTGCAGGCAGTGCAAACCCTCAATCGCTACGGCATGGAAGTGGTCTCTGGGATCATCATCGGTTTTGATACGGATACGCCCCAAACGGGCGATCGCATCCTTGAGTTTATTCGTGCTTCCCACATCCCCATATTGACGATTAACTTGCTGCACGCCCTACCCCGTACCCCCCTCTGGCGTCGCCTTGAAGCGGAAGGCCGCCTCAACCATGATGAAAACCGCGAGTCAAATGTTGAATTCCTCATGCCCTATGAAGAAGTGGTGGAAATGTGGCGCCGCACGATCACAACCGCCTATGAACCAGAATTCCTCTACGAGCGGTTTGCCTATCAAATGGAGCACACGTATCCCAACCGCATTGCCGTGCCCAATAGCCCAGCCCGCCTCAGCCGTGAAAATATCCTGCGGGGACTGCGGATTATGAAAAATCTCCTCTGGCATGTCGGTCTGTGGGGCAGCTATCGCAAGACGTTTTGGAAACTGGCATGGCCTGCCCTGAAAAAAGGTCAAGTTGAACAAGTGATCCACGTGGGTGTGGTCGGGCATCATCTAATTAACTTTGCCCAAGAATGTGCCCGCGGTGAGGAAGCGGCGTCCTTCTATGCCCAACGCCTACGCCGACAGCACACAACAGCCGCCTTGTCCAAACCTGCTCTCAAGTTACCGCTGAAACTACGCTAATGCTCCGCGGGGAATTCCCCATTCCTAAGATAGGGGCTTTATTTACTGTAAAGTCATATAATATAAAATTAAGGTTAAGTCATTTTAATCTACGTCTCTATGGTTGACCTTCCCTCCCCTGACTTGCTCACCCATGTGGCCGAGTATTTCAAAGTCCTCTCGGAACCCAGTCGCCTGCAAGTACTCTGTGCCCTAAAACAAGGACGACGTAATGTTTCAGAGATTATTCAAGAGACGGGGTTGGGGCAAGCCAATGTCTCCAAGCATTTGAAAACCCTTGCTCAGGCGGGTCTGGTGCGGCGACAACCCCAAGGGGTTACGGTCTATTATGAAATTGCTGACCCGACAATCTTTCCCCTGTGTGATCTGGTATGCCAGCGGTTGAGGCAGCGGATTGAAGAGCAGTCCCAAGTGGTCAAAGAATTGGTGCAGAATTTCTCCTAGGCGCCATCCCCCAATATGCGAGAATAGTTGCGTAGGTTTTGATGAGTATGCCCTCTGCAGCTCAGCACTAGCATTCAGCAATGACGAAATATGTTTTTGTAACTGGCGGTGTGGTCTCCAGTATTGGGAAGGGAATTGTTGCCGCTAGTCTAGGGCGCCTATTAAAATCACGGCAGTATTCTGTGTCGATTCTCAAGCTTGATCCCTACATTAATGTGGATCCCGGGACGATGAGTCCCTTCCAGCACGGGGAAGTGTTTGTGACCGACGATGGTGCCGAAACGGATTTGGACTTAGGGCACTACGAACGCTTTACAGATACACCCATGTCCCGCCTCAATAGCGTGACGACGGGATCCATCTACCAAGCGGTAATTAATAAAGAGCGACGCGGTGACTACATGGGGGGCACGGTGCAGGTGATCCCCCACATTACGAATGAGATTAAAGAACGCATTCTGCGGGTGGCCAAGGACAAAAACCCCGATGTGGTGATTATTGAAATTGGGGGCACTGTTGGCGATATTGAGTCACTGCCCTTTCTGGAGGCCATCCGCCAGTTTCGTACCGAGGTGGGGCGGCACCATGTGCTGTTTATGCACGTAACCTTGGTGCCTTGGATTCCCTCGGCGGGGGAGATGAAAACAAAACCCACCCAACACTCGGTGAAGGAATTGCGCTCGATTGGGATTCAGCCGGATATTCTCATCTGCCGTTGCGATCGCCCCCTTGTTCCCGGCATCAAAGAAAAGCTCTCCCAATTTTGTGATGTCCCTGTGGAATGTGTGATTCCCTCGCCGGATGCCAAAAGCATTTATGAAGTGCCCCTACTCCTTGAACGCGAAGGGTTAGCCACCCAAGTCTTGCGTTTGTTGAACTTGGAGCAGCGGCAACCGGATCTCAGTCAGTGGCAAGCCCTTGTGGAGCGGCTCTACCGTTCCCACACGCCGTTGGAGGTGGCGATCGTTGGCAAGTATGTGCGCCTCAGCGATGCCTATCTTTCAGTGGTGGAAGCCCTGCGGCACTCGGCGATCGCCCTTGATCAGGAGTTGCGTATCCGCTGGGTCAACTCCGAAGAAATCGTTGACCATGGAGTGGATAATGCCCTTCGCAATGTTGCCGCGATTGTTGTGCCGGGAGGCTTCGGCATTCGGGGAGTTGAAGGCAAAATTGCCGCCATTCAGTATGCCCGTGAGCAGGGGATTCCCTTTTTGGGGTTGTGCTTGGGGATGCAATGCGCGGTGATTGAGTGGGCACGCCATATTGCAGGGTTGGAAAATGCCAACAGTGCCGAATTTGATGCCAATACGCCCCATCCGGTGATTCACCTGTTGCCCGAACAGCAGGACATTGTGGATTTGGGGGGAACGATGCGCTTGGGCTTGTATGCCTGTCGCCTCACCCCCAATTCCCTTGCCGAAAAGCTCTACGGGGAAACGGTCATCTACGAGCGACACCGCCACCGCTACGAGTTTAACAATGCCTATCGCAGTCTCTTTTTGGAAACGGGCTATCGAATTACGGGCACCTCTCCCGATGGCCGCTTAGTGGAAATTATCGAGTATCCGGCTCACCCCTTCTTTATTGCGGTGCAGTTTCACCCTGAGTTTCGCTCCCGTCCCAATGCACCCCATCCCCTCTTTTACGGCTTGCTGGCGGCAGCAGCTCAGGATGCCAATCGCGAGAATCCGCAACTCGTGCCAACTCTCTAGTTTTTCAAGGGTTCCACCACAATGGTGCGCGCCTCCGTTGCCCGTAGGGCCACATCGGTCAGGGTACCCACCCGCACGGCAAAGGTTTGACTGAAGGGGGCACGACGCAGCAGGGTAACGGTTTGGCCAACCGTGAATCCCACGGCGGCAAGGCGGCGTTGCCAAGCGGCTGTTCCCTCAATGGCAGTGATACGCGCCGAGGTACCAAGGGGAAGGTCAGAGAGCAACACAGGACGATTCACAAAATAATTCCCAGGACGGATGAAGCGGGCGTCCCTAGACGTCGCACATCTTGAAGGGCTTCCTTAGCCGAGGGGTAGCGATCGCTAAAGTTAAATTTCACCATCTTATTGAGCACTGCCGCTAGACCTTCACTCACGGTGACACACCGTTGCCAATCCACTTCACCTGTCCGTGAATCTCGCGGTAGATCGCGGGGCTTAATGCCGGTTAGGGCTTGCAGGGCAATCATGCCCACGGCGTAAACATCACTGCTGAGGGTGGGCTGACCAGAGAGCTGCTCTGGCGGTGCATACCCCATCGTACCAATGACCACGGTGCTCCCTTGGGTTTTTGCCACTTCTTGGGGTTGAATTTGCTTGACTGCCCCAAAGTCAATCAATACCAGCTTGCGATCGCTGGCACGGCGAATAATATTGTCGGGCTTAATATCGCGGTGAATCACATAGTGACTGTGGACAAAACTCAGCACTTCTAAGATTTCTCGGAGGAGTTGGAGGGCTTGGGCTTCCGTGTATTTTTGTTTGAGTTCTTGACTCAGCGACTGACCTTCAATAAATTCTTGAACTAGATAAAACTCCTGATTTTCCTCCACATAGGCAAGCAAGAGGGGAATTTGATCGTGGCGGCCTAGCTTTTCAAGGATTTCTGCCTCGGTGTTGAAGAGTCGCCGTGCCACCTGCATAAAGTGCTCATCGGTGCGTCCCGGACGCAAATGCTTGACGACACAGAGGGGATTTCCCGGCCGCTGGGTGTCTTGAGCCAAATAGGTGCGGCTAAAGCCCCCTGACCCCAAGACTTTTTGGATTTTGTAGCGACCACTGAGGAGAGAGCGGGGTTTGCCCGTAATTTCTGTCGGTTCTCGCAGTGCTGCATTGAGGGCTGCTGTATCCTCCGCCATCAGCGATCGCAATAACGCCAAAGCTTTTTCCTGTTCCTGCACTTTGGCTTGGAAAGATTTCCGCTCCTGCTGCGCCTGATAACCAACGTAGCCCACCATGACCGCATTGCTGAGCACTAGGGCGATCGCCGGCGGCATCACGGGAATCCAGCCACTCGCCATGACAAAAATGCCAAAGCCGCTGCCAAAGAGAATCACTAGGCCGCCGGCAACGGCGATACCCAACCACAGCGGTTGCCGCAACCACCAGCCCAGAGCACTGCCCACCCCGGCCCACAGGAGAATCCAACCTAGCACCAGCGGCAGTGGCCAGTACCAAATGGGACCCTCCCCATCGAGAGCAGCACTCAGGAATTGACTCACCATCTGGCCATGGACAACCACCCCCGGCATTTGCTGCGTCACCGCATCACTGCCACTATAGGGCGTGAGGAAAGTATCCTTGATACTCGGTGCAGACACCCCAATCAAAACCACGCGATCGCGAATTAGGTCTTCGCTTATCCGTCCGGTCAGGACATCCGTGAGGGAAACTGTCGGCCCCACTGCGGTGCGTGAGCGGTACTTCAGCAGGGTTTGCATCCCGCGATCGTCCACCCCCACATAGCCACCGGCATCACTGGTGAGGAGAGGAAAATGCACACCGTTCAGGGTCAAACCCTTGTCATCGAGTTTAATGGTCTGAGTTGGCTCCTGATCCAGGTAACGTAGTGCCACCATTAGGGCAAAGGAAAAGGGCGTTGTACACCGCTGCGCTCTAGGATTGCTGATTGCAAATAGATTGCGGCGAATGACGCCATCGTTGTCGAGGGGAATATCGGCAAAGCCCACCCGCTCTGGCACTTGCTCCAAGGGAATACTCGGTGGCGGCGGCACTTCGGGTTGTTCTGCTGTTTCGCCCATGGATTTGCACACTGGAATAATACGCGGATTAACGCGAATCATGTTTTGCAGCGCAGCATGGCCAGGGGGCTGCGGCAAATCACGAAAAATATCCAAGCCGATGACACGAGGACTTGCCGCATTGAGGCGGGTGAGCAGATCCGCCAGCGTCGCATCTGGCAGCGGCCACGTTTTTTGCGCTTGAATGTCCTGCTCCGTCACCAGCACCGTCAGGATACGCGAATCGGGGTCGCGGGCGGGTTGCAATTGCACATAGAAGTCATACAAACTCAGTTCCGATGGCTGGAGCAGTCCCAGTTGGCGCATGCCCATCACCACAGCAGCCACCCCTAGGGTGGTAGCAACAACCGGCAGCGGCAGCCACTTGGGCCAAGCGTAGGGCACGATTTTACCTCCGCGGGCAATTGTGTAGCGGCTCTTCGAGAGCATCGCTAGACCGATTTTAGCGAACGGCAATCTTCCCTTTTCGCTACTGCTAGAAGATGAGCAACTCAGTAGGGGGTCAAGAAGTCACAAATGCAGGCAAATGTTCGGGTGGGGCTGGATCGGGGACCGGTGGCTCCATAGCGAAATAACGTAACAGCCTGTAACAAAAGTCAGCGATCCCCTGGGGGAAACCCAACCCTTACAATAGGTTCAGACGTGCTGTTGTGGATCACTGGCACGCCAAAGTCTTTTTGCGGGGAGAGATATCAATTGGGCATGATTCCTGATAAGTTCAGAAAAACGCCTTTTAATGGCACGCCGATGGCCTCAATGCCTATGTCCGAATTGCCCTTTTCCCTTGATCAATTGCGCATCCTGAAGGCGATCGCCCTCGAAGGCAGCTTTAAGCGAGCTGCTGACAGCCTCTACGTTTCCCAACCCGCAGTGAGTTTACAGGTGCAAAACCTAGAGCGCCAACTGGATGTTCCCCTATTTGATCGCGGGGGACGCCGCGCCCAACTCACCGAAGCCGGAAAACTCCTACTGGACTACGGCGATCGAATTCTCTCCCTGTGCCATGAAGCCTGCCGCGCCATCGAAGACCTGCAAAAATTGCAAGGGGGGACACTCATCATTGGGGCGAGTCAAACCACTGGCACCTACCTGATGCCCCGCATGATTGGGCTATTTCGCAGCAAGTATCCCGAAGTTGCTGTTCAACTCCATGTCCATTCCACCCGCCGCACCTGCTGGAGTTTGGTCAACGGCCAAATTGATCTGGCAATCATTGGCGGTGAAGTCCCTTCAGAACTGAGTGAGCAAATCACCGTTACCCCCTATGCTGAGGATGAACTGGCTCTCGTTTTACCGGTAGATCATCCCTTGGCGAGTGCCGAAACCCTCACCAAAGAAGACTTGTACAAATTGGGCTTTATTGCCCTCGATGCCCAATCCACGATTCGCAAGGTGATTGATCAGGTTCTCCAGCGCGCCAACATTGACCCTCGCCGCCTCAAGGTAGAGATGGAGTTAAATTCTATCGAGGCGATTAAAAATGCCGTGCAGTCGGGCTTAGGGGCTGCTTTTGTCTCCGTTTCCGCCATTGAGAAGGAGCTACAACTAGGGAGCCTACGGCGGGTGGGCATTGAAAATGTGGTAGTGAAACGCACACTGTCGCTGATTACCAATCCCAATCGCTACCGATCGCGGGCAGCAGAGGTCTTCTGCCGCGAAATTCTCACCCAATTTGCCACCTTCGCTATTGATACAGAACTGACAACGGCCAAACCGCCGATTTCCGATAGCGAAAAACCCCTCAAGGAACTGCTGACGATCGCCCCCACTGAGGAAAACAGCACCAATGTCAGCAATTCCCAGGGCAGTGCAGGTAAACAGGCAGAATAGTTGCAGTTCAAGGAGTTTATTATTTGAAAAGAACGGAGTATGATAATAGATCGCGCCGTTCATAATTGAATAATTGATGACCATGGCTCTACAACACGACGTCAAACAAAAAATCATTAACACCT
Source organism: uncultured Thermosynechococcus sp. (assembly GCF_937958135.1). Taxonomy (NCBI): domain Bacteria; kingdom Bacillati; phylum Cyanobacteriota; class Cyanophyceae; order Acaryochloridales; family Thermosynechococcaceae; genus Thermosynechococcus; species uncultured Thermosynechococcus sp. The sequence continues at coordinate 13,352 of NZ_CALGOG010000036.1, forward strand.
ACCAAATCCACGCTACGGATACCGGCTCTGCGGATGTCCAAGTTGCTATCCTCACGGAGCGGATCAAGCAGCTTTCCGAACATCTAAAGGCGAATAAAAAAGATCACGCCTCTCGCCGAGGATTACTGAAAATCATTGGTCGTCGCAAGCGGCTCTTGGCCTACCTCCATCGCCATGATGCCCAACGCTATCGCCAACTCATTGAACGTCTCGGAATTCGGGGTTAAGGACAATGGCAAAACGGTCGGATCTGCCTTTTGAACCTAAAAAGAAAAAAGGAGCAACCAAGTCTGTCAAAGCTCCTGCCACCGCAGCCGTCCGTTCTAATGCCTCAAAACCTTCACCCAAGCAAGCCAAAAGTACAGGGATTCCTGAAATTGTTAGCCAGCGGATGGTTGCCCGGATGGCCATTTTCTGCGGTACCCCTACTCTTTTGGGATTGATGACGTTTCCCCTGAGCTATTTCATTGTGCATGAGGGTTGGTTTCAGTTGCCCAATGTAGCCGTTGTCATCGCCACTCTCGGTCTCTTTGGCCTTGGTGCCCTTGGGCTGAGCTACGGCATTCTTTCGGCCTCTTGGGATGAGCACGAACAGGGAAGTTGGCTTGGCTGGCGAGAGTTCCGCACCAATTTCGGTCGCGTCGTGGAGAGTTGGCAGGCCTATCAAGCCCGGCGATCGCCGAATGCAGATTGAGCACTCTCCGCTCATTAAGAACATCTGAAGAATCGGTGAGAGATTTTAATTGCTGCCCTAGGTTGATTCTTGACTATCCTATTGCGCCAGCTCCCCATGGCGTTGTCATTTTTGGTTTAACGCAGGTTTCTAACGACATCTCCAATTTAGGGATTTCCTATGCCAAGTTGCCAGTGCAACCCTACCTTCGGCATTGGCATCCTGACCACCACCCTTGGAGACTGTCCTATGGCAAAATTAGTGGCACCTGCCGATGCCGCCTTGTACGAGGCCAAACGCTCAGGGCGCGATCGCTATATCTTGCAAACCCATGCTGAGGGGGGAGAACCTGTCTCTTGTGGGCAAGAAATTTAGCCCTATCCCTAGGAAAAGCCCCTGTCGCTGCCCTTGCTAGATATAATGTGGGTGGCCGAAGCACGGCAATCCCATAGCCAAAACGTGATAGTAGATCGCGGTTGGGACGTTGTGTTGCAGAATGTAAAGCTGAGTTAATTTTTGGAGATCGTGTAGCCCATGTACAATGTGACCAGTTCTGGCAGTCGGATGTTTCGCTATGAAGTGGTGGGACTGCGACAAAATGCCGAGACCGATAAAACTGACTATGCCATCCGCAACAGTGGCAGTCAATTTTTCAACGTTCCCTATGACCGCATGAATCAGTTTATGCAGCAAATTACCCGCTGGGGGGGCAGAATTGTTAGCATTCAACCCCTCAATGGTACAGGTGCGCCCTTGACTGCTGCCACGGAATCTGCATCCAACAACGGTGCTGCCGCTGTTAAAGAAAAGAAAGTTGATATTCCCCTTAACATCTATCGTCCTAACAACCCCTGCATCGGCAAGGTTATCTCCAATGAAGAATTAGTGCGGGAAGGGGGCGAGGGAACCGTCAAGCACATTATTTTTGACATTTCCGGCACCGAGTTGCGCTACCTCGAAGGCCAAAGTATTGGGATCATTCCTGCGGGCACCGACGCTAACGGCAAACCCCACAAACTGCGCCTCTACTCCATTGCCTCGAGCCGCCATGGCGACTTTCAAGATGATAAAACGGTTTCCCTCTGTGTGCGGCGTCTAGAGTACAAGGACAAAGAAACCGGTGAAACTATCTACGGCGTGTGTTCCTCCTACCTCAACCAGTTAAAACCCGGCGATGAGGTGAAAATTACCGGGCCAGTGGGCAAAGAAATGCTCCTGCCTGAGGACCCCGAAGCCACGATTATCATGCTGGCAACGGGAACCGGGATTGCCCCCTTCCGTGCCTTTTTGTGGCGCATGTTCAAAGAAAATAACCCCGATTATCAATTCAAGGGGCTGGCGTGGCTCTTCTTTGGTGTCGCCTACACCGCCAATATCCTCTACAAGGATGAGCTAGAGGCACTACAGGCCAAATATCCCGATCACTTCCGCCTCACCTATGCCATCAGCCGCGAACAGAAAACCCCCGACGGCGGCAAGATGTACATCCAAGGCCGCATTGCCGAGCACGCCGATGAACTCTGGCAACTCCTCCAGAAGAAAAATACCCACGTTTACATCTGTGGTCTCAAGGGGATGGAGCCGGGGATTGATGAGGCGATGACCGCAGCGGCGGCTAAAAATGGTGCCGATTGGCAGGAATTCCTCAAGGGCACGCTTAAGAAAGAGGGTCGCTGGCACGTGGAAACCTACTAGAGAGAGCACTGGGGGGCGATCGCCCCCTTTTTCCGTCAATGCCGCTGGACTTTTGGATCTGTCAGGATAGAAGTAGCCTAGTACCTGAAGATCAATACTTGCTTTGGCGTACGGTCGCTAAAATACAGCCCATTTAACGCCAAGCTGCTAGCATTCCCATGTTCTGATGGTGAGTCACTGAGCGATCGCCTATGATTTATCCTCGCTTTCTGCGCAAAGCCTACCGCAAAGAACCCATCTCTGCCTTCCTCCTGCTGATGGGAGGGGTTGATTCGACCATTGGTGGCTTGGGGGGCTACAACGGTCTATTGCTATTGGGTCTGGGTCTAATGGGAAGTGCGCTCCTCTTTCGCTTCCTTCAGCGATCGCCGGAACGTTCTTTTCCTGAGAAGGTACCCCAGTATGCCCTGCCGCCCCAATCCTCTCAACCCTTGCCAATGCTGACCATCAGCAAAAAGCAGCCCCCCCTACGCTAGGCCAAAGCGGCGATCATTGTCTGAAACTTCCACAGGATTTCCTGCCATTCGCGTTCCGGCTGAGAGCCTTTAACAATACCAGCTCCAGCAAAGAGATGGGCACAGTTTCCCTGAAGCTGAGCAGAACGGATACCGACGATAAACTCCCCTTCTCCGTTGGGTGTCACCCAGCCAAGGGGAGCGGCATAGCCCCTGCGATCGAAGGATTCCAGTTGCCGCAGCCAGTGTTGTGCCCGTGAAGCGGGATACCCCGCCACTGCTGGGGTAGGATGGAGGGCAGCAACCACCTGGAGAATATGAGTTGGCCGAGGAACGGGAGCCTGAACTAGGGTCTGCAAATGTTGAATATGACTCAATTCAAGGATGCGGGGCTGGGGAGGTACCTCACAGATCATGCCGAGCTGCTGGAGGGTTTGGCAGAGAAACTCGACAATCACTTGATGCTCGTAACGCTCCTTAGGACTTTGGTAGAGGCCATGGCGCAGGTTTTGATCCTCTTGCAGCGTTTGGCCCCGCGGACGGGAACCCGCCAAGGCATCGGCCCAGAGAACGCCGTTGGCAATTTTAACCAACCGTTCGGGACTGGCTCCCACAAAGACCGGTTGCCGCTGTTGACCCACACTGAAGATGTAGCAATTGCCATGGTGCTGGCGCAGGTTGTGTAACGTCCCCAGCCAACTAAACTCTTGGGGTTGCTCTAGGGTAAGGGCAGCAGCCAAAACCAATTTCTCTAAGTCTCCCTCCCCTAGGAGCTGGAGGGCACGATTGGCACTCGCAATAAATTGTTCATATTGCTGGGGCAGAGGCGGTAGAGCGATCCCCAGGGGGGGTGGACAAGGGGGCGGATCGGCGAGAAGGTGTGCTAGTGCCCGCTGCACCAGTTGCCAGTCTTGCCAAAGGCGATGAGGTGTACTGGTTTCTAAGGCACAATTGAGGGTGAGCCAAACATGATCAAGATGCTGCATCACCTGCCAGCGGGGTAAGACCCCCCGATTCGAGCCTGTGTGCTCCCAAAAACTAAATTGACAGAAGACGCGCGGTTCGGCTGGGGCGATCGCCCACACGCGGCCGAGGGTTTGTTCACTAAAACGCTGGAGTTGCGTAAACCGTTGATCTCCTTGAGCATGACGAGTTGCCACCACACCACAGGCAGCAACAATCTGCCCCGCTTGCTCAAGGTAAAAATGCTCACTTTCGCCACTGACCTGCATCAGGCCAGCCAACAGCATTAGGGGATCAACCGTCGGTAAAGGCAGCCCCAGACTCAGGAA
>NZ_CALGOG010000037.1:0-16659 GCF_937958135.1 uncultured Thermosynechococcus sp.
CTTGAGTGAGGGTGTTGTTGTTGACCTCTAGTTCAATCGAGGAATTGCCGCTATCGCCAATAGCCATGAGCAATCCGCCGTCGGGGAGCGAAAATGCTGTCCGTCCATGTTTGTCTGAGAGGTTGCAAAGAGAACCATCACGTTCTCGCAGCGATCGCCCATCAAACGTCCCGGTGCTAGGCCAGTACGATAAGCAGAGACTGTGCCATAGACATAGATGAAATAACAGAGTATCCCACTGGGCAATGGAATTACACCCTAGGGATACCCTGCCCCCCCGATAAGGGGGAGTAATTTATAACTAAGCAATCGGCGTCACATCTTCAGAACGCTCTGTACCTTCAGACGCTGGCAAGACCACCGGCAGTTCCAAAGAAGTAGCCTCAGAAGTAGGGGTTGGGGTCTCAGTTTGCTGCTGCTGTTGCCACAGGGTCACCCCCACTGCCGCTGCGGTAATCGCACCCGCACCCAGCCCTAGGGCGATCGGCAGCTTGCCGCTATCAAAGAATGAGGTATGACTCAGGCCTTGACTCAATCCTTTGGCATGGGCACAAGCTTGGGCAGAACTGGGTTGCGGCATAGCCACAAGGGTGGCAGACAGACCAACCGTAAAGGCAATGAGGGGACGCAACATAAATGACTCCTTAGCGAATGTATTCCTTGAGGACACTGTTGCGGTTGGGATGGCGCAGTTTCCGCAGAGCCTTGGCCTCAATTTGGCGAATGCGCTCGCGGGTAACGTTGAAGAGTTGACCGATTTCCTCTAACGTTTTCATGCGACCATCGTCCAACCCATACCGCAGTTTTAACACATCTCGCTCGCGGGGGCTAAGGGTGCCCAATACAGTCTCTAAGTCTTCCCGCAGCAGATGCTTCGACACTTGATCTTCCGGGGTTTCCCCCTCGGATTCAATAAAGTCCCCCAGACGGGAATCTTCCTCTTTGCCGATGGGAGTTTCAAGGGAGATGGGGAGTTGTGCCGACTTGGCAATGAAGCGCAGTTTTTCAATGGTCATTTCCATGCGATCGGCAATTTCCTCTTCAGTGGGTTTGCGCCCCATTTCTTGGGAGAGGAGCTTGGTGGTTTTCTTGATGCGGGAGATGGTTTCGTACAGGTGCACCGGCAGACGAATGGTGCGGGATTGATCGGCAATGGCACGGGTAATGGCTTGACGAATCCACCATGTGGCGTAGGTGGAAAATTTATAGCCCTTTTCATGGTCAAATTTCTCAGCAGCGCGGATTAGCCCTAGGCTGCCCTCTTGAATCAAGTCCTGAAAGGAGAGTCCTCGGTTCATGTATTTTTTGGCGATCGACACCACTAGGCGCAGGTTCGATTGCACCATTTTTTCTTTGGCCTTGCGACCGACAAAAAGACGATGACGAAACGCCTGTACCGTCATCCCCAGTTCTTTGGCCCACGGTTCAGGATTGCGCTCTAGTTCTTCGGGGGTACAGCCTAATTGTTCGCACAGGCGATCGCGCACCCGCTCCATTTCTAGGAGGTCTGCAATTTTGCGGGCTAGTTCAATTTCTTCATCGGCACGCAGCAAGCGAATGCGGCCGATTTCTTGTAAATAGAGACGAATTGAGTCCTCGGTGTAATGTTTCTTTTTGACCTGTGGGCGTCGTCGGCTGGCACGACCTTTTGTGGACTTGTCGTCAAGATCGTCACTCACCTCCTCAAAGTCTTCGCTCTCCTCGTCCTCGAGGTCTAGAGCATCAGGGGCATACTCACTGAGTAGAGCCACCTCATCTTCAAGGGGGGTCGTTGCGGGGTCGTAAACGTCAAGTACATTCGCTTGGGTCATGCCGTTGTCCTCGTAAAATCTCCCTAAATGTCCTACTAAATGTGTATTGTCGGTGTGTTGTCGGCAACCGTTGCCTTCGGTGACGCTAGAATCGTCAGCCACATTTCAAGGATTGAATGCAGCTAAGGAAAGCGGTTGGACGGGGGAATAGACTCTAGATTCCACATCCTCAGGTTCTCTACCGCTGGATTTGAAAAATTTCCTGTGTGACCTAAGGGGTCAGGGAGCAGGCAGCAGCAAGCGGTTGAGACTGTACAGGAATCTTTTGACTAATTTTAACTAAAACCTCATTGATTGTAGCCTTTCTAACAGAAATCGCCCACAGCAAAGGGGTAAATTTTTCTAGAATTCAGGGCTAGCGATCGCTCGCGTCAACAACCGCGAACAAGTTCTAATTTCCTGCTCTCAGATAAAATTTCCATCCCCCCTGAGGAAAATTTCTGGATTCTAGCTTAGCTAATGGATGTCCCTCTTGCCGTGCCCGTTGCTTTTGATCACGAATGCTCACGGAACGCCCGAATAGTTGCTTGCAGCGCCTGAGCGCCCCTGACATCACTGCTGTAATAGAACCGCAGCGGAATCACCCGCCCATTCTGCAACTCCAAAGCCAAACGAGCCAATAGCCTGCCTTTGTTGCCACGGGAGATCTGCACGACTACGTCCTTGACATCATGCCAAGGGAAGGTTTTCTTTTCTGTCTTGAGAAGACTACTATATTGCAACGATACGACACCCGCGGCTTTATCAAAAACCAGCACCAGCACCTTGGCACCAATCAAGATCAAGGGTAACCCGAGGCCCCAGCCGAAGACCAAAATCAAAAACCCCCACCAGTGGTTGTCTTCCACTAACCGCAAGGGGGGATGTTGGGGCTGCTGCAAAAAGCGGCGGATTCGTTCGGCAATGGCTTCTCGGCTCTGGCGATCGCTAGTAAATTCGCCAAAAGCAATGGAGCCACCTGTTGTTTGTAGGTGCACCTGATAGACAAGGTAACGTCGGCCACGGCCAGAACGCCACTGCTCGATAATTTCTACCCCTTGGAGCCGCGGGAGGGGAATCTGTGTGATCTGTACCCCCGTTGCCCCAGAGCGCATCCAGCGGCAACGACTATCCACAACCCGCACCTCATGGCGGCACACCAGCTCATAGCGGGCTGCAAACCAAATCGGCACCGCAGCACCAAGGCAGCATATCAGACCCGTCAGCCAAAGACCCCAAGGGCGACTGCGTAAAATCAGCCGCTGCTGAGATTTTTCAACCATTTCCATACACCCATTCTAGGGGGTGGGATTATCGGCACGGGCTTTTTGGAAAATCCCCTGTCGTCGCAGCACCTTTTCCATCCTATGCAGAGGCCACAGAACGAGCCAATCGAGTGGGCCACTTCGTTAGAGTATGATTACAGGGGTGTGATCTTCAACCCTCCCCAAGAGCCAGCCACTATGGATTACGTGAGTGGCCACTTTGGTTGAAGTCTAGATTTGGGGTTGCTGTTTATGCCAAGGCGTGGCCTGTTCATAGGCATAGGCAACGTGAAACAGGGTTTCTTCTCGCAGGACATTGCCAATCAATTGCAGGCCAATGGGTAGCCCTTCTTGATCAAAGCCACAGGGGAGACTCAAGGCGGGTAATCCCGCAAGGTTGACGGGAATGGTCATCAGGTCTGACAGATACATACTCAGGGGGTCGGCAGTTTTCTCCCCGGCCTTGAAGGCAGTGGTGGGAGCGGTGGGGCAGACCAAGACATCCACCTGGTCAAAGGCTTGGGCAAAGTCCTGCTTAATCAGGGTACGCACCTTTTGCGCTCGGAGGTAGTAGGCATCGTAGTAGCCGGCCGAAAGGGCATAGGTACCAATCATGATCCGTCGCTTTACTTCAGCGCCAAAGCCCTCGGCACGGGTTTTCATATACATTTCAAGGAGATCGCTGGCACCTTCAGCACGAAAGCCAAAGTTTACCCCATCGTAGCGAGCTAAATTGGCGGAGGCTTCCGAAGGGGCAATGATGTAATAGGTGGGCAGACCGTAAGCAAAGCGGGGACAGGAGAGTTCAACAACAGTGGCTCCCAGTTCCTGGAGGGTTTTCAGTGCAGCTTCAAGGGCACATTTCACCTCTGGTTGCACGCCCTCGCCCACCGTTTCCTGAATGAGGCCAATACGCATCCCCTCAAGATCGGGTTTGAGGGCTTGGGTGTAGTCGGGAACTGGCACCCGCAAACTGGTGGCATCCTTGGGATCATGACCCGCGATCGCCCCCAAGAGAATCGCCGCATCGGTAACAGTGGCTGCCAAAGGGCCAACTTGATCTAAGGAGGAAGCGTAGGCAACCAGCCCATAGCGGGACACCAAACCATAGGTGGGCTTGAGACCGACCACCCCACAAAAAGCGGCAGGTTGACGGATGGATCCCCCCGTATCGGAACCAAGGGCAGCAGCACATTCCCCGGCCGCAACGGCAGCAGCGGATCCGCCGGAGGATCCCCCAGAGACTCGCTCTGGATTCCAAGGATTGGCGGTGAACCCAAAAGCAGAGTTTTCGGTAGAGCTGCCCATGGCAAACTCATCGAGATTGGTCTTGCCCACCATGATCGCGCCGGCCGCCTGAAGTTTTTGGGTCACCGTGGACTCGTAGGGGGGGACAAAGTGCTCGAGCATCTTAGAGGCACAGGTGGTGCGTACCCCATAGGTGCAAAGGTTATCTTTGATGGCTAAGGGAATCCCTGTGAGCAGGCCAATGTCTTCACCGGCAGCAATGCGTTTATCCACCTCAGCAGCTTGGGCAAGGGCGCGATCGCCCGTCACGGTTAAAAAGCTATGGAGCGTCGGCTCCACTTGGGCAATGCGATCCAAATAGGCTTGGGTGATTTCAGTGGCGGAGCGTTCTTTGCGAACGAGTTGACGGTGTAGCTCCTGAATCACTGACATAAATGCAGATTTCCTAGTGACAACGCAACACTGGCGATCGCGGGCATGGCCGCAAACAGGCCGATCTTAAGTTTAGCAATGGGGCTGATCATTTATCCCCCCAGAGGAACGGTTTTGGCACAGGAGTGTCTTGAGCAAATCGGCGATATATTAAGGATCAAGAATCCCTGACAACGGTGCCCCTGCCTGTAGGGAGTATTTGATGGAGCCGCTCGACCCCGTAGATCGGGACGCCTTTACCAATCCGACATTGCAGCGATTGTGGTTCTTTGTTTATTTGCTGCCCATTTTTGGCATGATTCCGGCGCTCTGGCAGTTGAGCCGCCGCGGCAGCGATCGCCAAACCCGCCATGTCAGTCGCCTTGCCCTGCTTATCGGTCTCATTTGGCTGTTGGGCTATGGACTGCTAAACGGGGCAGCCGGTGTGAGTGAAGTCCAGTCCCTGCCCCATGGCTTACTGCTGTTTCTCAATAGTCTTTGGGGATCGGCCTACTTTCTGGTGAACTTGGGACTCATGGTGCGCCTCTGGCGGAGGCAATCCCTAAAATTGCCTCTCTTGCAGCGTTTGATGAAACACCTGCCATGACCCCTCAGCGTTGGTTTTGGCCTCTTGTGGGATTCGGCACTATTCTGGTGCTCATCCTCTGGTTAGTCTCGGCACTGACGTGGCTCTATGTGCAGGTGTCCTTTACGGCTCCCTTTTTAGCTAATCTCTTGGTGCTGGTGCTGCTTGGTCTATTGGGGGGACTGCTCTACCTTTTCTTTCGCTACCTATATTTACTGGAACGCAAGGGCAAACCCAAGCCTGCCACCGCTGTGCCCCAAGCACCCCTTGATAAAACGGAAGCCGCTGCTGAAAATCTCAAAGCCCTACGGCAACAACTGAGTCAAATTGAAGATGAGGTGGCACGGCAAGCACTGTTGGCACGGGCACGGGAGTTAGAGGAGGACTTTTACCGCCGAGAATTGCGGATTGTGGTTTTTGGCACCGGCTCAGCGGGTAAAACCTCCCTTGTCAATGCTCTAATTGGGGAGATGGTGGGAGAAGTGGCACCCACAATGGGCACAACGGAGGTGGGGCAAACCTATCGCTTTCGGCTGTCCCATACAGATCAAGAAATTCTGATTACCGATACTCCCGGCATTCTAGAAGCTGGCGTTGCGGGGACCTACCGTGAGCAATTAGCCCGCCAACTGGCCGCAGAGGCAGACTTACTGCTTTTTGTTCTCGATGATGACTTGCGCCAGTCGGAATATACCCCCTTGGTGAACTTGGTGGAAATGGGCAAGCGCTCCCTTTTGGTGCTCAACAAAATGGATTTGCGCTCCGAGGCCGATCAATTGGCTCTTTTGCGCCACCTGCGACAGCGGGTCAAGGGGTTAATTCCACCCCAGGACGTAGTGGGCATTGCCGCCCGTCCCCAACCGATTCGTTTAGAGACCGGAGAGTGGCTAGAGCCAGAACCCCACATCTGGCCATTGATTCGGCGGATGAGCGCCATTCTGCGTGAGGAAGGGGATGACCTTGTGGCCGACAACATCTTGCTCCAATCCCAACGCCTAGGGGAGCAGGCGCGCAAAATTATTGACCAGCAACGGCGACGGCGGGCAGAGAAGGTGGTAGAGCGCTACCAGTGGATTAGTGCCGCTGTGGTCTGTGTTACCCCCATCCCCATGGTGGATTTACTGGCAGCGGCGGCTGTCAATGCCCAAATGGTGATGGAAATGGGCAAGGTCTATGGTTGTGATCTGAATCGCGATCGCGCCCGCGAATTAGCCTTTTCCTTGGGCAAAACCCTTGCCAGTCTCGGCATTGTCAAAGGTGCCATGAATCTGGTGGGCACGGCTCTCCAGTTGAGTGTTGGGGGGCTGGTGGTGGGCAAAGCGGTTCAGGGGGTTACCGCCGCCTATCTCACTCGCATTGCCGGTAAGAGTTTTATTGAGTACTTTCGCCACAACCAAGACTGGGGAGATGGCGGTATGGGGGAAGTGGTGCAACGGCAGTTTCAACTCAATCGCCGCGATGAATTTATTCGAGCCTTTGTGCAGCAGGCGATCGCCCGCTTGCCGGCGCCACTGGGAACCGTGATTCCCCAAGCGATGAACTCCCCCTCATTCCACGAAGAGGAGCACTCTTAACTGATCCTCCGATTCTCCCAAGGACATCGGCAAAAACCGCTACTATGGTCAGTAAATCTTTTCATGTTGCCGATTTCGGATGAGTCTTTCGACCCGCAGCCCCGATCTTGAGGTGGAACAGCTGTTGCCGCTATGGCAGGCAGCTAGGTCTCGCTATCTGGCCGGGGAGCGATCGCCCACCGTGGTGAAGCCCCTCTTTCAAACCCTGCGAGCGATCCTAGAGCGCAACATTGATCCCCATTTAAGTCAACGCGGCGGCTATCTGCAACGCCTCGTGGAAGCCTATTTTCGCCTCTTTCCCCGCTGCCTAGAAAACCTCAGCCGCGATCAACTGCAACAGCAGGCGGTGCAAAAAACGGTGCTGCGGTTACTGCAAATTCCCGCCACCGTTATTCAAGATGAGTGCGATCGCCTCAATCGGAGCCAGTCCAATCAACCGCTAAAGCAACTTGTCTTGGCCTTTAGCCGCCCCACTCTTGTGAATCGCAATCCCCTGCCACAGCTGACCGAGGCGGAGTGTTTCCTTGCCTTCTTTATTCAGTGCCTACGCCAAGAACTCGGAGCCACGGTTCTCCTATCCCCCCAATTTCGCCACGAATACCGCGATCTGCTGCGTAGCGTCTGTCTGGGTAGCCCTGATCCCGAACAATGCCAAAGCAACCTCACAAGCTGGCTTTGGGAAGCAATGAAATCCTTTGATCCCCTCAAGCCCTTTGGGGCAACAGGTCATGGTCGTCCCACCTTTGAGGCATGGGTGCGCACTGTGATCAGCAACAAACTGGCGGATGAAAAACGCAAACTGCTCAAACGCGAGGCCGACGAGCTGCTTTTTTATGACAACCGTGCCCTCCAAGTCTTTCAAGAGCGCTATCAGGCAGCGCCCCCTGAGGTGCAGCGGGAAATTGATCCCAAAGCCTGTGCGCAGTTGATTACAATCGTGCAAACGGAGATTACCGATCCCCGTATTCGGGTCTCCACCACTCGGTTGCGTCAGCACATTGCCCAACTCTTGGGCTGGACAATTGAATACACCCGCAATATTCATCAACAGGTGCGGCGCATTCTCGGACGCTACGTCCAGTCCACCCGCTCTCTAAACATTTGTTCAACGGATAGCAACCAAGAGTGGATTGACAATTATCCCGATACCCGCACACTGCCAACCGGCAATGGCCAAGGGGTGGAGTGCATGGTGGAGTTTCTCAATGATCCCCAGACGCCGACATGGGTGAGGGATTGGTGTGAGCGCCGCCGTACCCAGGCGGAAATTGCCCGCGAACTCTTTGTTAGCCAGCCCACGATTTCTCGCTGCCTCGGTCGTGAATATCGGCTGTGGCTCTACCGTAAATTCTTTCAAGATCCCCAAATTCCGCAATGGATGAAGCGATGGTATGAAACCCAATCAATCCCCAGCCCCCACCAGCGGCGGCAAGCCCGCCGTGAAATTCACCCTGACTATGCCCGTGGCCTGTGCACGGCAAAACAAATTGATGAGCAAATAGAGGCCAAACTTGCCCAGTGGTGTGAGCATAACGACATTTACTACCTTCCCTAGGCAGCCTCGCTTTTTCGGACTTGATTTGGATACGACGGCTATGATTTCCTTTTCGGCACCGACTGTTCCCATTCGTTCCCTGACATTGGATGCCGCCCATGCGGTGCTTCAGGGCTGTCGTCCCAGTCGGCAACGGCAGGTTCTACCCTATTTGGTTGCCCTTTATTCGTTTATAGACTGGTGGGAAAATGAGGGAGTTCCCAGTAAGCAGGATGATTTGGATGATCTGCCCGATGATCTAACCTTGAGTACCACTTGGTGCGAGCGGCCAGAGGTTCTTGACCTTGTGGACATTGCGGATCTGAACTTGGAAGGGGTGCAGTTATCCCTCTATCCCGTCGAGCAGGGAGATGTTCTACGGATTCATTGCCCCACATTTTTGGGGGTAATTAACGCCGATTTGGCGGTTGCTGTTGGTTTGGATCGCGATCGCCGGCAGGCACAGATGCTGGGTTTTTGCGATCGCCAGACCCTCTTGGACTATTGGCAACACCATCCGGCCGATGCCCGAGGCTATAGCACCTTTCCCTTAGAGCAATTGCAGCCCATCTTCTACTTGCCCGAGCAAATTAGCTTCCTAAATCTGCCGCAGAACACACCTTTGACGACCAAGAGCAATACCTACAACCAACTCCTTGAAAATCTGCCACAGCTCACCCAACTCACGTTGACTGCTGAACCTAAGCAGATCCCCCTTGACAAGGAAACAGCCATCCAGCATCTTCTGCAAGCCCTTCAAGGATACACTGAAACCTCAGAAATCTCCTTCTCTCAAGATTAAGATTGAGCTTTCGGGGGCGACGTCTTTTCGGGTGAGTGCTCGTGGTAGTAGGCCTGTGTCCCCTCCTGAGTATTGATCTGACCCGGTTGAGGGCGGCGGTGAGTTTGCAACCCTTGCAATGCTTCTGACAACGCCAGACCTTCCGGGAGGGGCGATCGCACCTCCCGCACCTTGTGCCACACCGAGCGGGACATCATCAAACTGCGACGGATGGGTTCCGCCCAACTTTCAAGGTAGGCTTCCCGCTCCCCTTGGTAATCGGTAGAGGACAGTAATAGAGGAGCTGCAGGGTAAGACTGGACCAACTGGGCGATGTGAGTCAGAATCTCTGGATACAGGTGGGTATAAGCTGGATGCACCGTCAAATCTAGCCAATGGGGAATGTGTCCGTCTTTGGTTGTATGGAGCGTATAGGAGGCGATCGCCACCTTGCGCTGCGGTTCAAACACATAGGCACGGTGCACTTGCACCTGTTGCGACCAACTGGCCAAACCGTGCTGTAGCCAATCCAACAGACTCGTTTGAAAATCTCGATAGTGGCGATTAAACACTTGGCGCACGAGTGCCGGCATAGACATCGTATCCAACTCATGCAGCAACCGCGCATCAGCATTCGTGACCTTCAGCAGATTAGGGAGAGACGGCGTGCCCTGTGCCAGTTCTGCCAACTGATCCACGGAAATTTGCCAGTAGGTGAGATGCGCCAAAGGCTGGAAGCCATTTTGACGGTAGAGGTCTAGGGCCTTGCGGTGGTCAATGTTAATTTCCACAATCCAGGTGCGGGCTTCCACCAGAGTACTAAAACAATAGCGCAGGAGTTGTGTACCCACCTCCGTAAACTCTTGGGCAGCCAATTGCTGCACTTGCCATGTGGTGCGACTTTCATTGAAGGGAGCGACTTGGACAACGCCCAACACTTGATTGTCCCGCTCGGCAACATAAATGCGCTGCTTACTCATCCCCGTTAGCCATTGCAACAAATGCAGCGGCGAGGTCATCCCTCCGTTCCCTAAGGAGGGCAAGCCAAAACCTTGGTCGTGTACCCCTTCCTGGCACAGCCGCTGTTCCACCACCTCCACATCCCGATAAGTTAAGGGGCGAATCATCAAATCACCAGTAGAGGGCAAGTCGGAAACCATTAGCGGGCACCAATCACTACCTCTATCTTAAGGACTCCGGCCCCACAGTAAAAACAAAGGGGCGATGCCCCACGACAACCGCCCCAGCAACATAAATCCCCCAAAATTGCCTTAGTAAAGTTCTTCTTCTTGGTTGGTGAGAATTTTACAGTCAGAACGGGGATAGGCCACACAGGTGAGCACAAAGCCCTTCTCGATTTGATCATCATCCAAGAAGGACTGATCCGACTGATCCACTTCCCCTTCCAGCAGCTTACCAGCGCAGGTAGAGCACGCACCGGCACGGCAGGAGAAGGGCAGGTCTATGCCTTGCTCTTCGGCCACATCTAGAATGTACTCATCTTCGGGCACATCAATGGTTGTTTCACTTCCATCAGGACGTACAAGCGTTACTTTATAGGTTGCCATGAATCTTGTCCTCTCATCTAGGGAAAAGGCAGGGAGCCATCACGCTCCAATTTAGATACTAGGGGAAAACCCCAGCCTTGATAGTCGGATTCCGCTCAGGCTTTGTATCGTTTTCGTAATTTCAGGCTCCCAAGGTATCTGAAATACTTATAGACATTGAAACCTATGGAGAAAATTAAGCCAACTCGATGCCTGGCGCTATTCACCGACACAATGGCGCGGCGGCACCACCAACTCCCCTGTCCGATAGCGGTGCACCATTGCTGAAAGGGCTTTCTCCATTTCGCGACTAAAACGCTGCGGGTTCCAAAGAGGAGCAGAGCGCTTTGCTTGCCGCAGTTTCCAGCTTACCCGCTGCCGCAGGTCTGGCTCTGTGCCAAAGCGAATTCCCCAATTTACGTACTCCTCATCCGTCCAAGCAATTCCCTCCTCTACACCCACGTTCTTCAAAAACGTATAGGTGTGCCGCGCCACAAACTGCTGGCCTACCTTCGTTACAATTGGCACCTCCATCCAGAGGGCTTCGAGACTCATCGCACCCCCTGTATAGGGATACGTATCCAAGACCACATCCACGTCATAATAATTTGCGCGGTGAATCTCTGGGGGATTTGACGTCAAGAAGTAGAGCTTGCTCACGTCAAACTGATTTACCTCCGCAAAGCTGCGACACCACTCCTCAAAAATCTTGCTGCTATGGTGATACTTGATGAGGAGCACCGCATTGGGAACTGCCTCCACAATGGCAAACTGCAACTTCAAGATCTCCGGCTGTATCTTGCTGGTGCGCTGGGCACACATAAAAACAACTGTGTCGGCACTCAAACCCAGCTGTTCCCGAATCCCTGCTTTATTAGCCACCTCGTAGCCATCGAGGGAAAGGTAGCAATCCGGTAAACGCCACAGGGTTTCTGTGTACCACGCTTGTGCTCCCTCAGGAAGAATGTAGGGGTCAACAATAAAGTAGTCCACCGTCGGTATGCCGCTCGCATCAAACCCGACCCATGTCGCTTGCACCGGCGCCGGCTTCAGATGGAGAGCCATCCAAGACATGTCAATAGTGCAACTGTCAAGATCAATTAGGATATCTAAGTCGTCATCATGTATAACACTGGCAATTTTTTCTGCATCAGGTTCCGTGAGAGAGCGAAAATGATCGAAAGCAGCCTTGAACCATTCGCGCATGTTATCCGATGCTTCCTTTCTGTATTCAATGCTATAGGCGTGTAATGTAAAATTATCTCTGTTGCGCAAGCGGATAAAAGAGCGGATTTGATTCCCGGCGGGGTGTGTTTTGAAGCAAACACCAAGGAAGCCAACTTTTATTTTTTCAGGTTTAGAAATGTTATTTGAAAAAGCTTTCTCTATGGGCTGATGCTTTTTCAACTGGTAGAAGAGAGGAGCTTTCCCTTGAGCTAGTTGGTTCCTGTGGTTAAAGATTGGCTTGAGAAAGCTTGGTTGATCAATATAGTGGCTTAGTATGAAATAAGAAGAAACGGTATAAAATAAAGTAGGAAAGGTAATATTCTCCTTGTTTAGGTGTTCATAATAGTTATTGAAGTCATTGATGTTATCTAACCACTGTCTCCACAAATAACTCATTTCTTGTGATAGCTGCATATTGTATTTATAAGTCTGCAAGACGTCTATTTTACGGCTCAAAGCCAAGTCTTTCCCAATCGGAGTCAAACCTAGAGAATCTTCTAAAAGGGAGTTAGCGCACGCTAATGCTAGTTCCGGTGACTTTGACTTAATGAGAGCTGAAGCCAGAAAATGATAAGCAGCAAAGTCAATCGGTGAGATTTTCATATAGGTTTTTGCTAGATTTTTTGCCATTTTTTCTGGATTATTTAAGATTAGCTCAAATAGTAAATGACTTATCTCTTTTTTTAAGCCAAGCTGCTCTGCCCAGTTTTCAATTAATTTATTAGTTTCTTCGTCAATTTCATAGCTAACCAATAGCTTCCTTAGTGTTTCTAGGATAAGTTCTTTATCCTCTTCTGTTATTTCAGTATCTTCAAAGTGTGTACTATTCAAACTGTTAATCAGCGATCTAATGTCGTCAGGCGGTAAAGATAATTTAATAGATAAATCTAAAAGAGTAGTGGACGTTTTAGGAGTGGCTTGAAACTCATAGGCATAGCTTGCAAGGGCAAATCTACTTTCCAATGAAAATTTTTCATAATTTGCCAAATCAATTAAGATTTTAGACCAGGTATGACTGGCGCTAAGATACTGCTCCTCAGGATATTCGGTCATACAGAAAGACCATAGCAACTGTGCTTCCGTTTCTTTTCCCTGTAAAATGTAGGCAGCACCCTGATAAGCAAACCAATCAGCCTCTTCGGGACGCTGCTCAATCAACTGAATACAGGTGTCAATAACCAATTGATAGCGTTCATGCTTAAGGTAAAATTCGAGACGACTTTTCCAACTTTCAGTAGTTAATACAACAGGCCGATTATTTATCAAGGTCTCCAGGAAGTTAATCCACTCATCCGCACGCCGTTGCCACGTATAGTGGTCATGGATATAGTTGACTTGAGTCCGTAAATGACTTTCTAATTTCAGATGGTTCTCTGGATAGGAGAACTGCTCTATAACTCGTGCTAGAGCTTGTTCATACCTTGCTTGATAGGTTGGCCAGTCAGTCGTGAATTCGACTAGTTCTGCAAAGCCTGCTGTGGTCTCTGGGAGGGCACCTAGTGCAGATGTCACAATAAAGCAGCCACTGGCCATTGCTTCGAGGGCAGAAATGCAGGAGGTTTCAGCAAAAGTATTGGGATAACTCAAAATAGCAGTCTTTTTCAAGGCTTTAGCTAATGTTGTTTGGGAACAGCTACCATGGTAGTTAACTCCCGAAAGTTTTTTGAATTTTTCGTAGAGTCCTTGCCATTGATCTTCAGCAGGACTGACTTGATAAACACTCATACTAGAGTAAACGTCTAACTCTAGATTCGAGTATCTTTGATAAACTCTTGGATAAATCTGCAACAACTGCTCTAGTCCACGAAAAGGAGTGCTTGTGTAGGCAAGCCTGATGCGGGGTAGCTTTGCTTGGAGAATTGCTTCTTCTGGGGAAAATAGATGTTCAAAATAGGGGCTAACTGCGTTACGCAAGACAACGAGAAGATGGGGCGCAAGTTTGAACTGAGTTAGGTACTGCTGCTGCTGCCACTCGCTAACAAAAACAATACGATCTATTAAAGATACAATTCTGGGATCACTTAGGTTTTGAACTGCTGGTTGATCAACATGGTGTTGTGTCCATAAAACCAAGCTAGTACTTGGGGGTAGTATTGTTCTTAAATCCTGGATAGAAAAAGCACTGTTGAGTACAATACAGACGTTAGGTTGAATAAAAGCTAAGTTCTCCTTGGAAAGAGCAGACAGTGGTAGGTGTGGAATTCCTGCAATAATGGATATCTCCTGACAGTTATTAGCTAGAAAGACCTCTTGCCCTTTCCTCTGGAGGCTAAGTAGCAGATAGCACAGTGCTGACTGCGATCCTCCTAAAGGACTTTCTTTTGGTGTCTCGACTGTATAGGAGAGGGAGGAAGGGTCAACAAACAGTAAGCGCATAAACTTTAACATTACGGGAGAGGGATAAGCATATAGTAGTGAAAAAAAGCTAGGAAAGATATTCCTAGCTCCATATAAGACCTTAGTTGTTCTTTTGACTGGTTTAACTAACTCTCAGAGTACTACTACTGGCATGCAGTAGTCTGTGGAGCCTGGTTACTATTGTCCCCCGTTTTTGCAACCACGGTTGCACTTGTTGTGCCACCACTAGCAATAACACAGCCTAGGACACCTGTGCCAGCACTGTCATCGGCAGTAAAGGCAATGTATGCTGCCTTCGCGGGGTTGTTGTCCCGAGTTATGACTCCATCCTGGTAGCCCTCAACACTAGTAATAGAGCTGCCTACCCCCAACTGTGCCACATTCTGTGCAAACTGGGTGTTCTCCAAGCGGTAGGCCTGCTGCGCACGGTTGATAGCGCCAGCAGCATTTTTGGCAGCCGCTAGACGAGCTTTATTGGCTTGGTTGAGCATCGAGGGCAGGGCAATGGCGGCGAGGATACCGATGATGATGACCACCACCAGCAGCTCGATGAGGGTGAAACCTTCATCGGCTTTTTTCTTGGCCAGCAGGTGCTGGAGGAATTTGGCTTTCAGTTCGGTTTTCATAGTTTCCTAAACTCCTTGTTCAAGACATTTACCTGTCTCTAGATCAGAACATACCCACCTCAGGGGGCAAAATTAACAGCGACCCAAAAATTCCTTGAGTTTTTTTGCCGTTCCCTAGGGGAGCGATCTGTTAAAGTAGGGTTGGTCGTAAACTAGGCAACTCTGGTCGTGTCGGTCGGCTGGCTGTTATGGAAAACCGCGGAAATGGTTTTGGTTGGGGCTTTGTGGTCGGTGCAGTGGTAGGGGGTATTGTCGGCTCTATCGTCACTTTGCTTGTAAGGGAGAATTCCAGTAACAAGCTGCAACTCTCAAAGCGAGAGAGGCCTGAATCTCTCAACGGCAATGATGAACGCCTGATGGAATCCATGCGCCTAGAACTGGAAGCCAAGATAGCCCAGATCAATGAAGCAGTGGATGACCTGCAGCATCGGCTAAGTAATGAAAACGAGTCCTAAGCGCCAGGGCAAAAATAAAAGACTTGAGACAAAGGGAAGTTATCTCAAGCCGAGGAAAAGTTTGTCGCCCCTTGTGTCCTCAGAGGCAACTAGTAGGCCAGCCCCATGCTGCGGGTAGTTTCTGCACCCAAATAAACCCGGATGCTCAAAAAGTCCGTAGGGCAGGCGGTTTCGCAGCGTTTGCAGCCAACGCAGTCTTCCGTACGGGGGGAAGAGGCAATTTGCCCGGCTTTGCAGCCATCCCAAGGCACCATTTCCAAGACATCAGTGGGGCAGGCGCGCACGCACTGAGTGCAGCCAATGCAGGTATCGTAGATTTTGACGGTGTGAGCCATGAAATATCCGCTCCTAAAACAATCAGGATGTTAGCTAGCTGCCCTACCATCAGCTCAGGGAAGCCCTCAGCTCCGACAATAAGGGCAGTCTGGAGATAAATACCGAGATTTAGGATACCGCAGGGGCGGGTGGCGAGGCGGCGTGGATGGACAAACTTCAAAGAATGTAACTTTTTTGTAAAGTCCGGTAAATTTACCTATGGGGGGATCAATCTTGGGGAAAACAGATCTTAATCCGGGGTATTTGAGGAACCGAAAGGCGTTTGCAGGATTCCAAGGATAGTGTTGTCGGATGCGTTGCGTGTGGTGGTCAATGGCTTGGAAGTGGTTCCCCCTTGTTGTAGGGAGCGCAGGTCTGCTGCTCACGCCTGTGCCCTCACCTGGCTCCTTAGCTCAAACTGCCCCACGTCCAGAGGTGATTGCTCCGTGGGAGATCGTAAACTACGCCCGCGTGGTTCTGGAAATTGAACCCATCCGCCAACGATACTATCGCCAAGCCCAAGCGGTTTTCCAAGGTCAAGTACCTCGGAATTCTTGCTTTGGCATGAATCCCCAAAATATCCCCATTGGCCTAGAAACCATTTGCGCTAACTATATGCGCGAGGCCATGCTGGTACTGAAAAAGTATAATATGACCATGGAGCAATTCAATGGGATTACACGGCGGGCGCAGCAGGACAGTGCTTTGAGCCAACGCATTCAAACTGAAATGTTGCGATTACAGCAACATTAGTTTTGCTGCCTTCAACAAGTAAATAACCTTATGCCACCTAGTTTAAGCATTATTACAGCGACCTATAATGCCGAGAGTGACCTTCCTAACCTGATTGCCTCCTTGGTGGCTCAAACAGATGCCGACTTCGAGTGGGTGGTGGCCGACGGCAACTCCACAGACCGAACATTGGAACTAATAGACAAAGCA
>NZ_CALGOG010000038.1:0-23949 GCF_937958135.1 uncultured Thermosynechococcus sp.
CAAAACTTTGGAGAACTTCCCTCGCCCCATGATTGATGAACTCTTGGAACTCTCACCCAACTGGGGACTGGATACCCTGTTGTTGCTGGTGGTGTTGTTGGCCCTAGAAGCGGTTCTTTCGGCAGACAATGCGATCGCCCTTGCCGCCTTAGTGCGGGGCATCGAAGATTTAGATGAGCAGCGGCGGGCCCTCAATCTGGGACTCGCCATCTCCTACATTTTTCGGATTGGGCTGATTCTCACAGCCACGTGGGTCTTGCAGTTCTGGCAGTTTGAGTTGGCGGGGGCACTCTATTTGCTGTGGTTAGCCGCAAAGTATTTTTTCCTTACCACTGAGCCAGAACATCACCACGAGCGGGTGATTCATTCGTTTTGGCAGGCGGTGCCCCTACTTGCTTTGGCCGATTTAGCCTTTTCCCTCGACAGCGTGACAACGGCGATCGCCCTATCGGATGAGCGCTGGCTGGTGTTACTGGGCGGAACCATTGGCGTGATTATGCTGCGTTTTATGGCGGAGCTATTTATTCGCTGGCTCAAAGAATTTCCACGCCTTGAGGATGCCGGCTATTTCACGGTAACCCTTGTGGGTCTGCGGCTACTGATTCGCGTGATTAACCCACAACTGGTTCCCTCCGACTGGGTCATGATTAGCCTCATTGCCCTTTGCTTTACGTGGGGCTTTTCCAAACGGGAGGTGGAGGAGCCAGACACTCCCCCAACCCTTCCCCAATCAACCCATGAGCCTACATCTCATACACCCAAGAAGTGAAGGCCGGTTCCCAAGGCACCAGTTCCTGGGTTTGGAACCAGAGATTGATTTCCCGCTCGGCATTTTCGGGACTGTCAGAGCCGTGAATCACATTCCGCCCCACATCTACGGCAAAATCTCCCCGTAGGGTGCCCGGTTCGGCATTGAGGGGGTTAGTCGCGCCAATGAGTTTGCGGGCATTGGCAATCACCCCGCGACCTTCCCAGACCATGGCCACCACCGGTCCTGAAGTAATAAAGTTTACCAGCCCCGCAAAGAAGGGCTTGTCTTTGTGTTCACTGTAGTGCTGCTCTGCCAGTTCGCGGCTGACGCGCATGAGTTTGAGGCCAACCAGGGTGTAGCCTTTCTGTTCAAATCGTTGGATAATCGTCCCCACTAGCCCACGCTGCACACCGTCGGGCTTGATTGCAAGAAATGTTCGTTCCACGCAGTCTGTCCTCTGCTCGATCTACAGGATTGATTTTACGGTTTTCGGGGGTTGGATGCCGCTACCACTGTACCAAGTTGATGCCTTTACCCAAGAACCTTTTCGCGGCAATCCGGCCGCGGTGTGTCTTCTAGAAAGTTTTCTTGACGATGCAATCTTGGGGGCGATCGCCCGCGAAATGAATCTTTCAGAAACCGCCTTTGTAGTGCCCACCGCCGGTGGCTTTCAGTTGCGCTGGTTTACCCCTATGGCGGAAGTGGATCTCTGTGGTCATGCCACCCTCGCCACGGCTCATGTCCTCTGGCAGCATCAGGGGGTGGTGGGAGAGTTAGCATTTCATACCCGCAGTGGCTGCCTGCGCGCCCAGCGCTTTGGAGAGTGGATTGCCCTTGATTTTCCGCAGCAGCCGGTAACCCCCCTTGAGGAGCCGCAGGTGCAAGCTTTAATCAGTGCTGCCCTAGGCACCACGCCCCTGTATATGGGGAAAGCGGGGAGGGATCTGCTGGTAGAGCTGGCCAGTGCTGAGGCGGTAGCAGAGTTGAAACCCGATTTTGACCCGCTTGCCCGCCTGCCCTGTCGCGGCTTGATTGTGACTGCCCGTGGGAAGGAAGGCGACAGATACGATATTGTCTCCCGTTTTTTTGCTCCCCAATTGGGCATCCCAGAGGATGCCGTCACGGGTTCTGCCCACTGTAGTCTCTATCCCTACTGGCAGCCGAAGCTGGGTCGGCAGGAACTCTTGGCCTATCAAGCCTCCGCGCGGGGCGGTGTAATTAAACTCCAACCCCAGGGGGGCGATCGCCTGCTGCTATTGGGTCAGGCTGTCACCATCTTTGCTGGAGAACTCTTGCTTTAGAACTCAATCCCCGGCTGTGCTTTAATCCCCTGCTCGCGAAAAGGATGCTTGATAAGGGTCATTTCGGTCACGAGGTCGGCGGCATCAATCAGGGCTGGGGGCGCACCACGCCCCGTGAGAATCACATGGGTCATTTCTGGTTTGCGGCTAAGCCCCTCCAGCACCTGGGTCACCCTTAAGTAGTCCAGCTTGAGGGCGACGTTAATTTCATCCAGCAACACCAAGCGGTATGCTGGGTTGCCAAGGTAGCTTAGCGCCAGTTCCCAGGCAGCCTGAGCACAGGCCATATCCCGTTGCCGGTCTTGGGTTTCCCAGGTAAACCCCTCCCCCATGGCATGGAAAGCCAGTTGCTCTGACCACTGGCTAAGCACAGCTTTTTCCGCCGGCTCCCACGCCCCTTTAATGAACTGAATAATAGCCACCCGATAACCATGCCCCAAGGAACGCAGAACCATTCCCAGGGCAGCGGTGGTTTTGCCCTTGCCGTTGCCTGTGTGGACAATGATCAACCCCTTTTCACGGGTGCGCTCCGCTAGGCGTTGTGCCTGTAGGGCTTTGCGCCGCTGCATCTTTTGACGGTACTGTTCGTCACTCAGCATGGGCTAACTGGCAAGGTACTCGTGAATATCGCCTCGGCGTTTGCGCAGTTTACTGAGGGCTTCCCGCTCAATTTGCCGCACGCGCTCGCGACTGATATTAAGCAGTTCTCCCACTTTGGCCAGGGTGAGGGGCTGACCATTCTCGAGGCCAAAGCGCAGGGAAAGGACATGACGTTGTTGGGGAGTAAGGTCTGCCATTAGCCGCTCAAGGTCACTGCGCAAGGAGGACTGAGCTGCAAACTCCTCTGGGGAAATGGAGGAATCCTCTAGGAGTTCTCCCAACTCTGTATCCTGATTATCGCCAACACGGACGTCCAAGGAGAGGGGCTGACGCGCCCGTTCGAGGTAGTCGCGGACTTGCGCAGGGGTTAGCTCCAGTTCAGCCGCCAGTTCATTAATGGTGGGCGCACGCCCCAGCCGCTGGGACAGTTGTCGCTGTACCTTTTTGATCTTGTTCAGCTTCTCGGTAATGTGGATGGGCAGGCGAATGGTGCGTCCTTTCTCGGCGATCGCCCGCGTGATGGCTTGACGAATCCACCAGTAGGCATAGGTGGAAAAACGATAGCCCTTGGTGGGGTCGAATTTTTCTACCCCTCGCTGCATACCAATTGTCCCTTCTTGGATAAGGTCAAGCAGATCCACATTGCGCTTGATGTACTTTTTGGCCACTGACACCACAAGGCGCAGGTTGGCCTCCACCATTTTCCGTTTGGCGCGCTCGCCATTTTCAATAATCGTCTCCAACTCCTCCTCACTAATGTTGGCGGCAGCGGCCCATTCGGCACGGCTGGGTTCACGGTTAAGTTCTGCCGCAAGCTTTTCGCGAATCTCGTTCATGGCGGTAAGCTGCTGCACCTGTTTGCCGTAGATCACTTCCTGTTCATGGGTGAGCAATGGCACCCGGCCAATCTCCCGTAGGTAAGTGCGCACTAAATCTTTTGAGGTATCCATAGTCCCTATCGCTCGTTCTCAAGGTTGACAGCAGTGATTCGTCCAAGGCCTAGGAATATCGTTTTCGCTATAGGATGGGCGATCGCCCCTGCTAAAGATCGCGGCCAAGCCAACGGTGCTTTAACAGCGTTTTCGTGGACTTGTTACATATATTAAGAATCTTAACATTTCTAAATCTGTTCGTTGGAATACTCACACTGACCTTTGGCGGTTCTTAATCTTTTTTTTATATTTGCCCCATTGGTAAGGCTCTATGGATTTTGAGAATACAGATGAAATAAGTCAATTGCTGCTTCACGCCCTTCAGCCCTGCTGAAGAGTTATCCATGGTTGTTGACCGGAGTATGCAGTCGCGTCTTAGGAATTAGATGTCCCCTCTTGGAGGAGAGATTTAATTTGCGCTAATAACTGGCCAAGTTTCCCCTCCTCAAATAGGGCATTGATTAGAGCAAGTCCACTGCTGGAGAGGAGGAGTTTATTGAGATTAGGGGTGGCACCCCCATCGGCAAAGGTGTAAATCTTGGCATCGCCAATTACCCCCGGTTGAGGGGCAAGGGCTTGGAGAACTTGCGGCAGTTGCGGTGCCAGTTCTGGCCAAAGCGCCGTAATCACTTGGGCAATTAAGTTGGCATTGCTAATCACATTCTTGGCTGCCAAGATTGCCTTGATTCCTTCGGCTTCAGCAAGAGCTTTATCGCGGTTCGCTGCAGCGAGGATACGAATTGCCTCCGCTTCCAGTTCCGCTGCCTGTTGGGCAATCTCCGCCTGGCGCCGCCGCCGGAAGGCCTCAATTTCAACAACATTTTGCTCAAGAACCCGTTTTTCCGCTGCTTCCCGCTCCGCTGCAATAATCGCCAGGTGTTTCTGGCGATCGGCTTTTTCCACCTCGATGGCGGTGGTGACCGCAGACTCTGCTCGTGCCCGCTCTGCTTCGGCAATCAGACTTTCTTTCTTCTTGGCGGCAACGGCGATCGCCACATCCTCTTGGGCAAGGCGTGCTTGACGCTCAGACTCCGCAATGGCCACCTGCGCTTGCAAACGGTTGGCCTGCACCTGCTGCTGGCGACTGATCTCGGCGATTTCTGCCTCCTGCTGTTGCTGGGCTTGCGTCACCTTCAGGCGTTTATTTTTTTCCTCCAGCTCAATACGGGCCTCAATTTCCTTTTGCTGAATGGCAAGTTTTTTGCGGATTTCTTCTTCCTCTACTGCTTGGGCTTGGAGCAATTTTGCCCGCTGAATTGCGGCTGCCTCTGCGGCCTTAGCCTCCTCAATTTCCCGCTCCCGCTGTGCTTTTAGGGCTTCCACCTTCAGACGTTGGCTCAACAGGGCGGCTTCTTTTTCCTCTTCAATTTGCAGGGAGCGTTTTTGGGCATCCAGTTCCTTCTGCTCGATGGCCACCCGTGTTGAGAGTTCCACCTCTCGTTTTTGTTGGATCGAGCGTTGAATTGTTTCCGTGCGCAGGCGCACCCCCTGAGCATCAAAGAAGTTGTTTTCGTCGTAGGTGTCGCTCTCTTGAACCTCTGAGATGGCAATGTTGTTGAGGGTGAGGCCGACTTTTTGCAGATCCTGCTGCATCAAGTTGAGCACCTCTTGGGCAAACCCCAGCTTATCCGAGTCAATTTCGGCAAGGGACTTGTGTTTTGCGGCGGCGCGGATGGCGTCATCTGCCCGCTTTTCAAGGGCGTTCTTGATGTCTTCGGGGGTAATGCGGTTATTTTGCGAGAGGCGAGCAGCGGCGGTGAGGACATCCTCTTCGGTGGCGTTGATGCAGACATAGAACGTAACCCGCATATCGGCGCGCAGGTAATCTTGGGTACGCACCGCCAATTTACCCGTTCGTTCCACGTCAATGGAGATCTCCCGCAGGGGTACGCGGGTTAATTCATGAAATCCTGGTAGGACAATGCAGCCACCATTGAGGATCACTGTTTTTTTCTTAACAAAAATACCCCCCGTGCGTACAAAGGCTTCGTTGTTGGGGGTAATCACATAGACGCGTGTGTAGGCCCAAATGCTCAGGAGCAGCAAAATCACAATGCCAGCAATTACCCCCGGAAAGAAGAGCAGCCCGCCTAAATTACCCATGACAAGGGGGGGAGACTCCGCTAGTACCGCAGCTTTGGTGTCGGTTCGAGGTGACGCCGGCAGTTCCGCGGTGGGTAATGCCTGCAAAAAGGTGAGCCAGTAAAGCATCCGATTGCCCCTCAGTGGTAATCCTAGTGTGGCAGCTTGGGGGCGATCGCCGGCTATTTTTAAGGGTTCTTTAATTGGCCGGAGCCACTTCGGTTGTCGAGGCCACTGCGGCATCCTTACGCTTTTTCTTTTCTGTCACCGTTACAGGCCGCATTTCAATATGATTGAGCAGTGTGGTAACAAAGGCAAAAAGTAAAAAGGGCAACGTTAAGACCAAAATTAGCCCCCCGACTAAAAACGCTTGCACAGGATTGTTGTAGAGGGTAAGGGACGCGGCCAAACCAATAAAGATAACAATTAGCCAGACAATCACTTGGCCATAAATATCCCCGAAGGTGAGGGTGCAGACGAAACGGTATTTTTGTAAGCCGTTTTGTAGTTCATTGGCCATAGGGGCTATCCTCGCGGCGTATGCTGAATGGTTCCAGTGCAAAAACAAGCTTTTTAAGGATTAGGGGAAACTTAAGCTTGCGGTACAGTGTTTGCAGATACAGGGAAATGAAAGTACCTGAATTTTAGAAAACCTGCCCCTAAGATTAAAGTCTTTGCAACAAATGTACAAACTTTGGTCAAAAAAAGCAGGCACGGGCATTGTAATATGACAGATTGTATCAAAACTCCACCGATCGCCCCTGAAGCACTCTATGGGTACGTTTTACCGTTTGACCACCACGGCGGGTTTACAGGCTGCCCTTGGCACCTTATCTCCTGCATCCACCCTTGGTTTTGTGCCGACGATGGGGGCACTCCACGGGGGTCATGCTGCCTTGATCCGGCGGGCACGGCAAGAGTGTGATGTTGTGGTAGTCAGTATTTTTGTCAACCCCCTCCAGTTTGGCCCCCAAGAGGATTTGGAGCGCTACCCCCGCGCCCTTGAGGCCGATACGGCGCTCTGCCGGCAATTGGGGGTGGATCTGCTCTTTGTGCCCGGTGTGGCAGAGCTTTATCCAGCAGGGATGGAGACCCTCACAGTGGTGGAGCCGCCCAAGGAACTCACGGAGCGCCTCTGTGGGCGATCGCGCCCCGGCCATTTTCGCGGGGTAGCCACCATTGTGCTCAAGCTGTTACATCT
The DNA here is from genome assembly GCF_937958135.1 of uncultured Thermosynechococcus sp. Taxonomy (NCBI): domain Bacteria; kingdom Bacillati; phylum Cyanobacteriota; class Cyanophyceae; order Acaryochloridales; family Thermosynechococcaceae; genus Thermosynechococcus; species uncultured Thermosynechococcus sp. The sequence goes on from NZ_CALGOG010000038.1 coordinate 6,868, forward strand.
GGTGCGGCCGCATCGCGCCTATTTCGGTCAAAAGGATGCTCAGCAGTTAGCAATTATTCGCCGCTGTGTGGCCGACTTGAATTTGGACGTGGAAATTATTGCCTGTCCCATTGTCCGCGATGCCGATGGGCTTGCCTTGAGTTCCCGCAATCAATATCTCAGTGAGGGCGATCGCCCCACGGCCTTAGCCCTAAGCCAGAGCCTGGAGATTGCTACTGCCGCCTTTCGGCGGGGCTGTTTTGCTGCAAAGGAGCTCCTTGGGCAGGTTCACAACCATCTGCGCCAGTTTCCCCGGTTGCGCCTCGACTATGTAGAATTGGTGCATCCCCAAACCCTTGTACCTTTGGAACGCATTGAGACCGTTGGGCTGCTGGCGATCGCCGGCTGGGTGGGTCAAACGCGCCTGATTGACAATTGCCTATTGGATCGCCGCTTGCCGATTCTGGCCGTAGATGGCCCTGCGGGGGCAGGGAAATCCACCGTGACGCGACTGGCTGCCCAAGCCCTTGGGTTACAGTACCTTGACACCGGTGCGATGTATCGAGCAGTAACTTGGTGGTGCTTGGAAAACAACATTGATCTCAAGGATGAGCCAACAGTGGTAGAGGCGATCGCCCAGTGCCAATTGCGTCTAGAAAGCGGGGATCCCACTCAACCCCCGCGAGTGTGGATCAACGATCGCGAGGTTAGCCAAGCCATTCGTTCTCTGGCGGTGACCCAGCGGGTATCCCAAGTGGCAGCCCTACGAGGAGTACGGCGGCTGATGGTGCAACAACAGCGGGCGATCGGCGCCAATGGCGGGATTGCTGCTGAAGGACGTGATATTGGTACCCATGTCTTTCCGGAAGCGGGTTTGAAAATTTTCCTCACTGCCTCGCCCCAAGAGCGTGCCCAGCGCCGCTGGCAAGAATTACAACAGCAGGGGCAATGCGACCTCTCCTATGAGGAATTGCTGGCTCAGATGACCGCTCGCGATACGGCGGATCAGCAACGCACCTACGCCCCCTTTCGCAAAGCTGCCGATGCCATAGAAATCTGTACTGATCATCTGGAGATCGAGGAGGTGGTAAGTAAAATCGTCCATTTGTACCGCAGCCGCTGCCCTCACTCTTGATGGGAAGAGAGAATTTCCCGTACAGTAGCAGAGGATAGTTCACGCTGGACACATTCCTATGGACCGCAACCCCCTCGAACTGGCACAGCAACTCTATTACACCGGCATTGGAGCTGCTGCGGCTGCCCTTGAATCCCTCCAAGATGAGGCCAAACGCCAAGAATATCTCACCCAACTGCGCACGGATGCTCGTCAACTGGCCACTGTGTGGGCTGAGAAAGGTCGCCTCACCGAAGCACAGGCGCGGGAACTCATTCAGACCTTGATTACCCAGCAGCGGCAACCCGCTTCACCCCCTGCACCCGCCAATTCTGAGAGTGCTGTGTTGGCCGCCGATCTTCAAACGCTTCTCGACACCCTGCGTGCGATTCGCCAAGACCTACAGCAGGATTCTCAAGCACCCAACTCCTAGGGCAAGAGTACAGGCAGAGGGTATCCATGGGCTGCTGCCGACTCACCCCCCTTTGGCCACCAGTTGTCGAGGCCGCTGCGCGGGCGCAAGCTAACAGGGCGGGGAGGAGGTCAAGAGAAAACCGCCGCCTGTCAAAAGCCCAAACCTTCCTTACGAGGGGAGTGCTGGGAGTCTTTCGCAGCCGAATGTAGCCGAATCAAGGGAAAGAAACGCAACGGGGAGACATCGTTTATGCTAGAGATCAGTTCCTAGCTCCATTGCCCTGCTGCCTCAATGGCCTTCCATCTCCCCCAAGTGAGCTGCCAAGTGCGTCCAGAGGTGGCTGCCCTCCAGGCCGAACTGGTGCAGTGGCGCCGCTATTTGCATCAACGTCCTGAATTGGGTTTTCAGGAGTACGGGACGGCCGCCTTTGTCAGTGAAAAACTGCGACAGTGGGGCATTCAGCATCGCACGGGCATTGCGCAAACAGGGATTGTAGCCGTCATTCCGGGAGTGCGGCCGGGGCCGGTGCTGGCGATTCGCGCAGATATGGATGCGCTGCCCCTACAGGAGGAAAACGATAAGCCCTATCGCTCTCTCTATGAGGGAAAGATGCACGCCTGCGGGCACGATGGTCATACGGCGATCGCCCTTGGGACGGCAAAGTATCTGGCCGAGCACCGCGATTTTGCCGGGACAGTCAAAATCATCTTTCAACCTGCAGAGGAAGGTCCCGGTGGAGCGCAGCCAATGATTGAGGCAGGCGCGCTTGATGCGCCAAAAGTGGATGCCATTATCGGTCTGCACCTGTGGAATTTTCTGCCCGTTGGCACCGTAGGCGTGCGGGCTGGCCCTTTAATGGCGGCAGCGGAGTTTTTTGAGTGTCAAGTCCAAGGCAAGGGGGGGCATGCAGCTTTGCCCCAGTTTACGGTGGATACCGTTCTGGTGGTTGCCCAGATTATTACGGCGCTGCACACAATTGTCTCCCGCAACATTGATCCCCTAGAGAGCGCAGTGATTTCTGTTGGGGCAGTCCAGGCGGGAACAGCAAAGAACGTAATTGCCGAGAGAGCCACATTTTGCGGCACAGTCCGCTACTTTAAGCCAGAGCTAGGCGACTGGTTACCCGAGCGGATTGAACAAGTCATTGCCGGCATTTGCCAGAGCCATGGCGCCACCTACCAGTTTGACTATCAACGGATGTACCCGCCCACCATCAACGATGCCAAGATGGCGGAGTTGGTGCGATCGGTGGCCGAATCGGTTGTGGAGGTACCCGCAGGGGTTACCCCTCATTGTCAAACCATGGCAGCAGAAGATATGTCTTTCTTTCTCAAGGCGGTTCCGGGCTGCTACTTCTTTTTGGGGTCAGCCAATGGCACCCTAGGGTTAGATTTCCCCCACCACCACCCCCGCTTTGACTTTGACGAAACAGTCTTAAGTATTGGGGTTGAGTTGTTTGTCCGCTGTGTCGAGAAATACTGTGGTCTAGTGGAGACCTAATTCCCCATGTCCCTCACGCTCCTTATTGCCGACGATGATCCCGGCATTCGCGTGTCGGTCAGCCGCTTTTTAGAAGCGGAAGGCTACTGTTGCCTGACAGCAGCAGACGGCGCCCAAGCCCTTGAGATGATCCATCGCTATCAGCCCCACCTGTTGATCACCGACATTGCCATGCCAAATATGAACGGCTATGAATTGGTGCGGCAGGTGCGTCAGCATCCCTCGCTCCGCCTCCTACCCGTGATTTACCTCACAGCCCGCACCGAAGTGGAGGAGCGGATTCGCGCCTATCGCAGCGGGGGAGATGTCTATCTCTCTAAACCTTTTGACTTGAATGAATTGGCGGCCGTGGTGCGCAATCTTTTGGATCGGGCGCAACTGGTGCAAATGGAGTGGCAACAGCGACAGCGGCCCTTCTTGCCGCCGAAAACCCAACGCATTACCGTTGATCTGACGCAACGGGAAAAAGAAGTGTTGGCTTTACTGGTGGTAGGACTCTCGAATGCTCAAATTGGCGATCGCCTGCACCTGAGTGCCCGCACCATTGAAAAGCATGTCAGCAGTCTTTTTCAGAAAACTGCGGTTCATAACCGTGCTGAACTGGTGCGGCTGGCAATTGAACAGGGGTTGGTGACGCAACAAACCAGTTCCCAAACATAAGGGTTGCTATTACGGTTAAGAAAACCACTGAGGAATCGAGACCCCATGCAACGAATTCCCCCTGCCCCCGGTCAAGAATCGGTTTGGGACTACCCCCGTCCGCCTCGCCTAGAACCTACGGCAAAACACCTGCGCGTGGTCTTTAATGGTGTGGTCATTGCTGAGACCCGGCGGGGACAGCGTGTGCTAGAAACCAGTCACCCACCGGTGTATTACTTTCCGCCAGAGGATGTGCAATCCCAGTATCTTGTGCCCTCGCCGCGGCGAACTTTCTGCGAATGGAAAGGACAGGGTGCCTACTACCATGTCAGGGTGGGCGATCGCCAAGCCAATCATGCCGCTTGGTACTATCCTGAACCGACCCCTGCCTTTGCGGCTCTTCGCAACTACATTGCCTTCTATGCTGGTTTAATGGATGAATGCACGGTGGATGGCGTAGTGGCGCTGCCGCAACCGGGGGGCTTCTACGGCGGCTGGATTACGCCGGACATTGTGGGACCTTTTAAGGGGGCACCAGAAACTTGGGGCTGGTAAGTGTTTCTCAAATCACTCTATCTGCGCCACTTTCGCAACTATAGGGAGCAGGCGGTGACGTTTGCTGCCCCGAAAGCCATTCTCGTCGGCGACAATGCCCAAGGCAAGTCCAATTTACTAGAGGCGGTGGAGTGGCTAGCCACGTTACAGTCCCATCGTACCCATCGCGATCGCGACCTGATTCAGCAAGGACAAGAGAGTGCCCAAATTGAAGCTACCCTTGAGCGCCAAGGGGTTTGCCTTGAGCTGGCAGCAAGTTTACGACCTACCGCCGGCCGGGTTTTGCGGATCAATGGCTGCCCCGTCAGGCGTACCGCTGAATTTCTCGGTCAACTCAACGCCGTAGAGTTTTCCTGCTTGGATTTAGAACTGGTGCGGGGCACGCCGGCCCTGCGCCGCAACTGGTTGGATCGCATGTTGCTTCAGTTGGAACCCCTCTATAGCCAACTCCTGCAAACCTACCAAAAAGCGCTGCGCCAGCGGAATGCCCTCCTGAAACAGGCAACCGGCCAAGGCTGGGATGAAGCCCTCTGGCAGGCATGGAATCAGCAATTGGTGGTCAACGGTACCCGCATTATTCGGCGGCGCCAGCGCCTCATTGAACGCTTGACCCCCTTGGCAGCATATTGGCATCGGGTTTTGAGTGGCGATCGCGAGACCCTGACGTTCACCTATGAAAGCCATGTGCCCCTAGGGGATGGAAGTTCTGAATGTATCAGAGCGGCCTTTAGTGAGGCCTTAGCGGCTCGCCGATCGATTGAACTGCTGCAAAAAACCAGTCTTGTGGGGCCGCACCGTGACGATGTTATTTTCTGCCTAAATGATCAAAGTGCCCGTCAATTTGCCTCCCAAGGGCAGCAGCGCACCCTTGTCTTAGCCCTGAAACTCGCCGAACTCGAACTGCTAGAAAGTGTCGTTGGCGATACGCCCTTACTGCTATTGGACGATGTGCTGGCTGAACTCGATTTGCAGCGACAGAGGATTCTACTGGAGGTGATGGGCGATCGCTACCAAACCCTAATTACCACCACCCACCTTGCCCCCTTTGCAGCCCCTTGGCGACAGCAGGCTCAAATTCTTAGGGTGACGGCGGGGAGGATCGCAAGCGTTCCTGACACCGCTGCTCAAACCAGCGACTAATTTGGGGAACCGTTAACTCGGCAATGGGCACCCCCTCATTTTCGGCAATCTGGCGCAGTTGCTTGAGGGCACTGATGAGAATTTGGCCATACCAAGCCATAAACCCCCCTTGGCGCGCTTCCTCTGCCTGCAATTGGGGATCTGCTGCCACCAGTTCATAGATTTGGGCTTCGCTTAAAGCTTCAAGGGGGGTCGCTGTAGTCTGGGCTTGCAGATAGCGCTGGGCATACACCGCCACTCGAATCGCAAAGCGATCTGCCGCCGGCAAGAAGAGTTGATCAATCTCTTGACACTCCCTGACTGTAAGTAGATCCCTAGGGTTCATCGGCAGCCTAGATCAATCCAGCCGGCGTGGGGGTTGGCGTAGCTTCTTGGATATTGATAATGCTGGGGGTAAAGAGAAACACACCATCCCCAAGGCGGGACTGATGGCCATTGATGGCGTAGGTACTGCCGGCAGCAAAATCAGAAATGCGCTGTGCCTCGGTCACATCGAGGTGTTCTAAATTTAGAATCACCGCTTTGTCCGCCCGCAGTGCTTGAACGATCAGAGTTGTATCACTGAGGGACTGCGGCTTGATTACCACGACTTCATAGCCACTACTCAAAGAATGACCAAAGGCAGTCAGTTCAGCCATGACAACCCCCCTCGGGAACATCACAACAGTACTTATTAATCATTTACTTAATTCATTTACTTAATCCTTAATCATGACATTAAACTTTATTCTGTTATACCGACTACACCGAAATTTATGCAAATTGATGCAAATTGCAGCCTTTTTCCGCCACAGGGATGGCCGTTACCCCCTACTGGGCATAGGCAAGGAACCCGTTGCGCCCTAGAATAGGCGCACTTAGGTTTAGGAACATCTCAATGATCAAAAGTAGCCACGCGAAGCGGTATGGCTCCCTGGGGGCGATCGCGCTGTTGACCATGTATCTAGTGGTAGCAAGTCCTAACCCTGCATTCGCAATGCACATTAGTGAAGGGTTTTTACCCTTAGGGTGGGCTTTGGGGTGGTGGCTGGTCTTCCTTCCTTTTCTAGGAGGTGGTCTGTGGGCCTTACAACGGCAACTAAAAAGGCATCCTGAGTCGCGCGTTCTCTTGGCACTGGCGGGAGCCTTTGCCTTTGTCCTCTCCTCTTTGAAAATTCCTTCCGTGACCGGCAGTTGTTCCCATCCCATGGGAATTGCCTTAGGCGCTACGCTGTTTGGCCCACTGGTCATGACGGTGCTGGGCACATTTGTTTTGCTCTTTCAGGCTCTGCTAATTGCCCATGGCGGCCTCACGACATTGGGAGCAAATGGTTTTGCCATGGCAGTTGTTGCACCCTGGGTGGCGTGGGGAACATATCAAGGGCTGAAAAAGCTAACGCAGCGGCAGGGGATTGCTCTTTTTGCCGCAGCAGTGCTCAGCAATCTAGTTGCCTACAGTCTTACGGCATTCCAACTGGCCTTGGCCTTTCCCCATAGCGACGGCGGAGTGGTTCTTTCTTTTGCCAAGTTTGCTGCTCTTTTTGCCATTACTCAAATCCCCTTGGCCATTAGTGAGGGACTCCTCACAGTACTGATGGGGAATTGGCTGCTGACCTACTGCCTAGAGGAACTTGAAGTGCTCCAGTGGAGGGGAGGACACACAAGCCATGAGTAAAGGACAAAAAACAAATTGGCTACTCCTAGGGGGGGTTGCTCTCTTGGTGGCCTGGCCGCTGCTTTTTGTAAAAGGTGACTTTGAAGGAGCTGATGCCCAAGCTGGTGAACTCGTCAAAGAACTCTCCCCTGACTATACGCCGTGGGCAGAGCCTGTTTTTGAACCGGCCAGCAGTGAAATTGAATCCCTCCTGTTTGCCCTCCAAGCCGCCCTGGGGGCAGGGACGATTGGCTTTATTTTCGGGGGGTACCACGAACGGCGACGCCAACAGCGCCAAACCTCCACTTCCACCACCAGCAAGGAGCCACTGCCATAACCGAGGGAGGCATCATCAGCTCTTGGCATGCATCACCATCTTGATCTGTATGCCTACACCAATCGCCTGCGATCGCTGGATCCGAGACAGAAGGTGCTCTTCAGTCTTGGCACCCTTGGGTTTGCATTTTTTGCCCACCCTCTGGTTCAAGGGCTACTGTGGCTTTGGTTAGTCCTCTGGATTCTGGGCTATGCCCGTATCCCTTGGCGGGTTTATGGGTTGCTGGTGGGGACGGTAATGGCCTTCTGGCTCCTCAGTCTGCCGGCGTTGGTTGTGCAAATTGTGCCCAACAGGGGTCTCGAGCTCTCGGCGTCAGCCCCTTTAGCGCAACTCTCCTTTGGCGGTTGGTCGTTGGCGGTGAGCTTAGAAAGTCTGAAGCAAGCTTTTATAACAGGGCTGAGAACTACCGTTTGCAGCACGGCTTTGCTGTTTCTTGTGCTCACCACTCCCTTTCCCTCCCTCTTGGCTCTAGCAGCCCGGTGGGGGATGCCGAACTTTGTTTTGGATGTTTTGATGTTGATGTACCGCTATTTGTTTACTCTGCTGGAAACTGCCCTAACCCTGCAATTGGCGCAGCGGGCGCGGGGAGGCTATCAGCGGCGATCGCGCTGGCTTTTTAGTGTGAGCCTGTTGGCCGCCCAACTTTTCCGCCGGTCTTTGCGTCGCTATCACCAAACCAACCTTGCGCTACTAAGTCGTGGCTTTCAGGGGCAGTTTCGCGTATTCCGCCTCCAGTCCTATGCCTATTCCCAGCGGTATAGCCTTGAAATGGTCGTGGGTGGCAGTGCCCTGCTCCTGTTGAATAGGATTGTGGCTTAGGATGTCTCCCCCTCTACTTGAATTTCGTCAGGTTGGCTTTCGCTATCCCAATACAACTACTCCGGTGCTGCAGGACTGCTCCTTTACCCTAGAGGCGGGACAGAAAATTGCCCTTTTGGGTCTCAACGGCTCAGGCAAATCCACGCTGTTTTATCTGGCGGCTGCCCTCTATCGGCGCGATCGCGGTGAAATTTACTGGCAAGGGCAACGGCTCATCTATCAACCTGACAAACTGCGGCAGTGGCGTCAACGGATTGGCTTGGCCTTCCAAGACCCCGAACAGCAACTGGTGGCAGCAACAGTGGCGGAGGACATCTCCTATGGGCTGTGCAATTTAGACTTGCCCCCAGCAGAAATTGAAGCCCGCCTATACCAAACATTGCAGGACTTTGATTTATTGCATCTCGCCGATCGCCCCCTGCATCACCTCAGCTTGGGGCAAAAACGGCGGGTGGCCTTGGCTGGAGTCATGGCTTTAGCACCGACGCTATTACTGCTCGATGAACCCACCACCTATCTTGACTACCAGCAGCGGCAGCAACTGGTGCAAACCCTAGAGAACATTCACCGGCGGGGAACCACAATTGTCATTGCCACCCATGACCTTGATTTTGCCTATGGCTGGGCAGACTGGATCATGGTGCTCGTCAATGGTCAAGTTACCGTGAGCGATCGCGCTTCCCACGTCTTTGAACAATGGCCTACCCTTGCTCCTGAACTGGGCACCCCCACCCTCTTGCGCCTGTGGCAACAACTTCCCCCCAGTTGGCGACGGAACCAGACCTTGCCCCGAACGGCCACAGCCCTTGCCCAAATCTGGCAAAAAGGCCTCCAAGTTCCACCGACCCTCGATTAAGAGCGCATTAACAGGTAGAAAAATGCTCAAAAGTGGGTATTCTAAGGGGTGGGTAGTTTAGAGAAGTGCCCAAGACAACAATCCTATTGTTTAACTAACCCATCGCGGCATCGGGGAAAACTTTATATGGCCACAATTATGATTGTTGATGACAGCCCTACCCTGCGGGCAATGATTATTGAGCTGATGAAAGAGCAAGGCTATGACGTTGTGGAGGCGGAGGATGGGATTGAAGCCCAAGAAAAGATCAAAGCTCAATGCCCAGACTTGGTAATTCTGGACGTGGTGATGCCGCGCATGAATGGCTACGAACTGTGCCGCTGGATTAAAGGTGAAGCCGCTTCCCAAAACGTGCCCGTGATCATGTGTACGACCAAAGGGGAAGAATTTGATATTCACTGGGGCAAAAAACAGGGGGTAGATGCTTATATTACCAAGCCTTTTGATCCCGCCGAACTGGTGGCCACCGTCAAGCAACTGCTGGGATAGCCTTAAATCCAAGAACGTAACCACATCCGTGTAAAAAAGGCTTGGGGGGTCAGCGGCAGCCCCAAATAGAGGGGAAGCCAGTAGGCAAAGCCGCCCATGACTCCTGTAAGAACAGCAAGGCGTGCCCAACGTGCCCAAACTCCCCAAGCGTGGCTGGCTTCCCACACCAAAGCCAAAGCCATAAAGCCATAGAGAGCAGCGGGGAGGTAGTGGTAGATAAAAACACAGCGACTCACCAGTGCCCAGGGCAAGAGATTGGCAGCATAGTTCAAGAGCACAAAGCGGCCGGCAAGGGAGTTCAGGCCGAGGGGAAAAAGTGCCAATGTGGCCAAGGTACTCAACCACAGCAATGGTGGGTTAAAAAGGGCATAGACGGCGTAAACCCAGCGGGTAGCTTCCATGGGTAGGGGCGGGCCAATGACCGGCACCGCTTCACTGAGGGTTTGCACCTTTTGAAAAAAGTAACTCATCGGCCGCAGCAGAAGCGGCCAAGACCACCAAGGGGAACAGTAGGGATGGGCTGTACTGGCAACGCTGCGATGAAAGTCAAACATTTGCCGATGCAGCTCCAGGAGGCTCTGGTGGGGATGAAATTGCAGATGAGGCCACCAGAGGAGCGTATAGACAACAAACGTGACAAGCGGGAGGAGCAGACACATCTGCCACCACTCATATGTCGTTTGATATGTCGTTTTCCCCTCAGCAAGCAGGGGTAACTGCCGCTGGAGGAGCCAGAACAAACCAACTCCCAACAGAAAGCCCAAGCCACTCCACTTCACGGCTACGCAGGCGCCAAAGGCCATACCAGCAGCAATCAGCCAGAGCGATCGCCCCCTACCTCTGTAGCGCAACCCCCATAGCCAGAGAATTTGGCTCACCACGCCAAAGAGCACCAGCGGCACATTGATGAGGGCATAGCGAGACTCCACCAAAAAGAGGCCATCGAGAGCAACGAAGCATCCCGCCAACAGGGCAACGCGCGATCGCCCCGTCAGGAGATAGGCCAAAACAGCCACTGCCACAGGAATCAGCGACCCCAATAGGGCGTCCATCCAGCGATAGCCCCAAGGGTGAAAGCCACCCCCCAGCCAAATGCCTAGGGCAATCAGGTATTTTCCCAAAGGGGGATGGGCATCAAAGAAGGGAACTCCCGCAAGATAGTTGCGGCCAAAGCGGGCAAAATAGACTTCATCGAAAACTAGGGTTGGAAAGCGGCTCAGCCCCCAGAAGCGGGTTCCAAGGGCAAAGAGCCACAGCAGCAGTAGCCCCAAGGGCATTAGGCGGCTCCCTGTAGCTCCGCGGTGCGCACAGCAATGCGCTGGCTGCGATCGCCCCGTTGAACCGTCAAGTTGAGCACTTGCCCCACAGCGGCACTATCCACAATGTTCTGTAATTGATCCGCACTGGTAATCGGTTCCCCATCCACTGCTGTAATCACATCTCCCCAGCGCAGACCCGCTTTTGCTGCGGGTGTATTCGGCAGAACTTGCAGGACGAGGACGCCATTGACTTCCGGCAAAATTACCGGGGAGTTGGGGTTAGCATTGTTTTCCTTGGCCATTGCCGGCGTGAAGGTGGTCATTTGAATGCCAATGTAGGCGTGTTGAATTTTTTCACCGCGAATTAGGCGGGCTTGCAGGGCTTTGGCCTTATTGATGGGAATGGCAAAGCCAATCCCCATTGCATCGGCACGAATGGCGGTGTTAATGCCAATAACTTCCCCCTCTTCATTGAGCAAAGGCCCCCCAGAATTGCCGGGGTTGATGGCCGCATCCGTTTGAATAAAATCAAGGCGCTTATCGGGGATGCCCACTTGAGCGCTGGAGCGGTGGAGCGTGCTCACAATCCCCAATGTCACGGTGTTGTCGAGGCCAAGGGGGTTACCGACGGCGATCGCCCAATCTCCCACTTTTACCTGACTGGAGTCCCCTAGGGGCGCCGTTGGCAAGGGTTCTGTTACCCCCTTCAGTTTGACAATCGCCAAATCCGAAACTTCATCCACGCCGCGCACTTCTCCCTCAAAGACTCGGCCATCCTTGAGGCGCACCGTTACCGTATCCGCCTGGCTGACCACATGGGCATTGGTCATGACAATGCCACTGGGATCAATGATGAACCCCGACCCTTGACCCCGCAGCCGATCCTCTTGGGGGGGCAAGGCTAAGCCGGGGAAAAACTGGCGGAAGAACGGATCGCTGAGCAGGGGATCTGGCGTGCGCACTATTGTGCGTTCGGTATCAATACGAACAACCGCATCGCCAACCCGCTCCACTGCCGCTGCCACAAAACTATGGTGAGCCACTGCTGCCCATACCGGTGTACCGCTATTCAGGCACCAGACAAGGGCAAGGCCAAGACAGAATGTGAGGGTCTGCTGAAGTAAATGGGCAAGGCGTTTCATGATGGATGGCCTAGAGCGCAACAGAATTCAATTCCGATTGTATCGAACTCCACGGCGTTGCCCATGCCTAGCCGATTTGGATTGGTTTCATACCGCCGGAGATGGTAAAGGTGGTCTATCGGCATAGAATCTGCATCCCTCTCTGCAGAATTGAGAACAGTCGTCAGTGTCCCAATTGTCAAGGTATTCAAGTTTAGGAGCAGTATGCTGCGGATTGGCATTGTAGGATTAGGGCTAATTGGAGGATCCCTAGGAATTGATCTACGGGCAAAGGGTTACTATGTGGTGGGCTTAAGTCGGCGATCCCAAACCTGTGAGCGGGCGATCGCCAAGGGTGCCATTGACCGGGGCAGTACGGAGCCAGAAATCTTGCGTGCCCTTGATCTTGTGTTTCTTTGTCCCCCCATTGGCAGCGTTCTCAGGGTAGCCCTCCAGATTACCCCCTATCTGAGTCGAGAAACGGTACTGACAGACGTGGCATCCGTCAAAGGAGAAATTGTCCCCGCCCTTGAAAAACTCTGGCCCCGCTATGTGGGTGGGCACCCCATGGCCGGTACGGCAGCGTCGGGCATTGAGGCAGCGCAAGCCCATCTGTTTGCGAATGCTCCCTATGTGCTCACCCCAACCCTCTCCACCGATAGTGATGCCCTTGACTGTGTTGCTGGGGTGGTCAATGCGCTGGGGGCAAAGCTCCTCTATGCCACCCCTGCGGATCACGATCGCGCCGTGGCTTGGATTTCCCACCTCCCCGTTCTTGTCAGTGCGGCACTGCTTCTTGCTAATGCCCAGGAAGCCAATGAGCCGATTCGGAGGCTTGCGCAGCAGTTGGCCAGCTCCGGCTTTCGCGATACAAGCCGTGTTGGGGGAGGCAATCCAGAGTTGGGACGGATGATGGCGGAATATAACCGCACAGCCCTGCGCCACTGTCTGAGCCACTACCGTGCCACCCTTGATGATCTCATTCGCCAAGTGGAGCAGGAGGACTGGGAGCGGCTGCAAACCACCTTAGAACAGGCTCAAGCCTACCGCGAGCAAGTGTATCCTTCAGAGACGTCGCCGGTAGTTTAGACGACGCACAATCCAGTAACTGGCAGACAGTGCCAAGATGGCGATCGCCAGCCCCAAGAGCTTGGCCACAGTATCCGGTTGACTAATATCCAGAATGATGAGTTTACGGGCAATGGCAATTAGGGACGTCACAATCACCAGCTCGACAATTTGCGAGGAGACATGGGTTTTCAGGTAGGCGGTGATATTTTCCAGAATCTCTAGGGCAACAAGGACATTGAGAAATAGACCAAAAATCTTCACCAGCTCAAGGCTAAATTGACCCAGCGGTGGCGAGAATAACTCTGTGGCCAAAATCCGTCCCAAATCAACGATCGCGACAATGACCACAATCAACATCCCGATCGCCAGCAGCCGCGTGGCCAACCCTTCAATTTGACCGAGAAAGTGCAAAAATCGCTGATTGTCCTGAACTAGAAGAATGACCCCCCGCCAAAAGAGAATCAAAGGTCGCAGCCGGCGTCGCATTCCTAGACCTCAGCCGAAAGAACAAGGGGAGTGTAGGCCACTGGTTCCACCAAACGGGTGTCTAAGTTGCGCTGCTGAAATGCTGCTTGCAGGGCTTCAAGGGTGCCTTTGACCGACAGCAGTTGCGGCAGCCATCCCTGCAGGCGGAGAGTGCCATTGCCGGCGGTGGTGATCATCACCTTAGGCTGAAGCCATTGCCCCAATTCCAAAGCGGTTTTGCCCCCCTTGAGAATCGCCCCCACCACGGGTAAACAGACATCCAATAGCGGCGTAATCACCACATCCACCTTGCCGTAGGTGCGCAGCCACGGATCATGACAGCCGTGGGGTTCATAGTAGAGACTCTGAGCGCCACAGCGCAGAATGTAACCATTTTCCTGTTGAGTGGGGCCAAGACGCGCCCCCTTCGTGGCTTGGATCGTGAGATCGCGATACGTATAGGTTTGGCGCGGGGTCAGGGCAACAACGGTTTCAAAGCCAAGGCTCTGGGCAACTTTGGCAGCACTGGGGGAGGCAATGACCGGTAGGGCGCGATCGCAGGCACGGAGGGTAGGTTCATGACAGTGATCCGGTAGCCCTTGGGAGAGCAAAATGGCATCAATGTCTGTGGGAATTTCACAGGGGCGCGATCGCTCCGCCTGAAAGAGCCACGGCGTATTGCCAAAGGTCAGTGGCCCCACAAACCAAGGATCTACCAAAATCCGTGTATTCCCCAGCTCCCACAACCAGGTATTGCTCTCTAGCCATGTCAACTGCATTGCCCTGCTCCTACAGGAACCGCGCCAAGAGGTTGTAAATCAGCAAAAAGATGTTGCCTATAACCACACAACCCAACCCCACTAAACCACAAATGAGCAGCGCCGTGATACCCCCTAATCCCGCTTGCAAGAGGGGCACAGAAAAGAGAACTGCTCCTGAAATGACCGCAATGATCAACTGCTCCCAGTGTTCGATCCAGCGTTTGTACTGCATAAACACCAAGAAGGCAAATAGAGCGCCAATTAGCCCTGCGCTCACACCCACAGGCAACTGCCAAGTCGTCATCAAACTAAAAATCATCAGGCCTAAGGCTGTCATTTCAAAGCCTGTAAAGCCAGCACCAATGAGAATTTTCAATGCGGGTAAGGGGGGCGCAGGCTGCCGTGGCGGTTTCGCCTTAGGACGAGGTGTAACCGTGGGAGGAGTCAGGGGTGTTCGGGGCGGCGAAGGTGTTAGTTGCGACACGACGGGAACAGGAGAGGGCGAAGGTGGCGGCGTCACAGGAGCAGGGGGTGGCGGTGGCGGGGGTGGCGGTGCTGGCGTTGGGTTGGGGGCACCATTGAGGGCTGCTAAAACCTCTGCTGCCGATTGGTAGCGATCGCTAGGCGCAGGTTGCAGCATACGATCTAGAATGGCTTGCAGTTGGGGACTGACCTGGGCATAGGAATGCCAATCCCAGCGGTTGTTGTAGGCATCAAATAATTCACCAGGGTCTTTGCCCGTCAGGAGCACAATACAGGTCACGGCTAAGGCATAGAGATCTGAACTGGGATAGACCCGCTCTCCCCGCGCTTGTTCCGGTGGCGCATAGTATTGAGTATAAATACCCGTAAAGTGTCCCTGTTGTCCGCCTCCTTGGGAAATCTGCTTCACCGCACCAAAATCCAGCAGGTAGAGGCGCCCCTGGCCGGGAAACTTTGTCTTGCTGGGGTGCTGGCGCATGATATTCGAGAGTTTAATATCACGGTGGATCGAGCCGTGGTCATGGACGTACTGCAACACGGGTAGGAGTTCCCGCAGCACCTGCCGCACCTGTTCTTCGCTAAAGCATCCCTGTTGAACCAGTTCATCCTCTAAGGTTTCACCATCAATATATTCCTGTACTAAGTAGAAATACTGCTCTACTCCTTCTCCATCAGCAGTGGGAACTTCTTCGGCAAAAAATGCCAGCAAATCTGGAATCTGGGCGTGCTGCCCCAGTTGATCTAGAACTTGTCCCTCCCGCTCAAAAAGTTCCAGTGCCTTTTGCCGACTTTGGGGATCGGACATCAGCGGCATAAACTGTTTAATCACGCACTCGCGCCGACCAGGGGTATCCAAATCCCTTGCTAGATAGGCCGCTCCAAAGCCCCCCCGCCCTAAAAGCCGCTCTGCCACGTATCGCCCCCGCAGAATCAAGGGCATCCCACAGGCTGTACAAAAGCGCTGTGCTACACGGCTATAGCGTTTGTTGGGGTTGTCTAACTCTGGAATATCGTTTTGGGGACGATTACAGTGGGGACGGGTGCAATAGACAAGCATGGCAGGGGTGGCGCGATCGTTTCCTTGATCATCATAGTGCTGTCATAGCAGACACGACTAAACCGAAGGAACACTACATCTTTGGACATTTTTGAGCGTAAAGTGATCGAAGCTGATGGTCGGACTCGAACCGACGACCTACTGATTACAAGTCAGTTGCTCTACCAACTGAGCTACACCAGCACCCCTATTTAGTGTACTACGCTTTGGCAGCAGCGAGAACCCTGAGCCTCTTGGGAAATCCTTACCTTGTTCCCTGCATTTTATATCTACCCCGATGTCCAGAAGTCTTTTTTGACGGGCAATAGTGCCATACTTGACTATAAGCATTATATCCGTATCACATCCGCCGCTAACGAGCAAATGACCCTGCGCGTCCATTCGTAGGAGGCGCGGCGGGGTTGCTCAACTGCCCCAAGAAGCGTCGCAAGTTTAATTAACGGGATTGTCGATTCCTATGATTTATCTACCGGTTACTGCCTTGCTTTTTGTACTACTGTTGCTGTCGGTGCCTTTTCTTTGGCTGGCGATCGCCCTAGATACAGTGCAAGTGGCCGTTGCCAAGCTGGGCTTTTCACCCACTGCTGCCTCGGTCCTACTACTACTGGTGATTCTCGGTAGTACAGTTAATATTCCTCTCTATGAGCGGATCTCCACGGTGGCCATTGTTCCCGACTTTGAGGCACTTTGGCTAAGTCGGTTTTGGGGCATCCCCCTGCGCAAAATTGAGCAAAAAACCATTGTGGCGCTGAATGTGGGGGGCGGTTTGATCCCAACCCTATTGGCTCTCTATCAATTTAGCCGCGTCAGTCCCTTGGCAATTCTTCTAGTGACGGCAATTGTAACTGTTGTCAGCTACTACTCTGCTCAGGTGGTACCGGGGATTGGTATTCAGATGAATGCCCTAGTTGCTCCCCTCACAGCGGCCATGACCGCCATTTTGATTGCTGGGGGTATGGGGGCAGCCCCCATTGCCTTTGCCGGCGGTGTCCTAGGCACCCTGATCGGGGCAGATTTACTCCACCTACGGGAAATTGAGCGGATGTCGGCGGGGGTGTTGAGTATTGGGGGTGCCGGTGTCTTTGATGGCATTGCCTTATGTGGGCTATTTGCACTGCTGTTAACTTAGGTATATCCGCAGCAGGAAGGAGCATGGTAAAGTGCTGGATGGAATGCTAAGACCGTTGAGAAACAATCTATGGGGCTGTTAGCGGGCTATCAATTTGTTAAAGATTTAGAGGCGGCTGGAGCATTAGCACTCTTTGTGCCGCCGGAGGGAGGCTTTGAGGGGCGCTATCAACGGCGATTGCGTTCCAAGGGCTATACCACCCTGCATATGAGCGCACCCGGCTTGGGGGATTTAGCCGCCTACCTGACCCAAGAGCACGG
>NZ_CALGOG010000039.1:0-4505 GCF_937958135.1 uncultured Thermosynechococcus sp.
TTCCACCAGCTCCAACAGTTCTTCGTCGTCCACCATGTCCACTTTGTTCAGGAAGACAACGATGCTGGGCACCCCCACTTGCCGTGCCAAGAGGATGTGCTCTTTGGTTTGGGGCATTGCCCCATCGGTCGCGGCCACCACAAGAATGGCACCATCCATTTGGGCGGCACCCGTAATCATGTTTTTCACATAGTCAGCGTGGCCAGGGCAATCCACGTGGGCATAGTGACGCTTCTCGGTCTCATACTCCACGTGAGCCGTGTTGATGGTAATCCCACGGGCTTTTTCCTCAGGTGCCGCATCAATTTCATCATACTTGCGAGCCTGAGCTTTTCCCTGAGCAGCTAGAACCATGGTAATAGCTGCTGTCAGCGTCGTTTTACCGTGGTCAACGTGACCAATCGTACCAATGTTAACGTGGGGTTTGGTTCGTTCAAATTTAGCGCGTGCCATGTTGTTCCTCGTATAGACTATGCGTTCCCTTTATTTTTGGCAATGATTGCCTCAGCCACATTCCGGGGGACTTCCTCGTAATGGCTGAATTCCATCGAGAAAATTCCCCGCCCTTGGGTATTCGAGCGAATGTCAGTGGCATAGCCAAACATCCGTTCGAGAGGGACTTTTGCAGTTACTTTGGCAATGCCATTTTCCACGGTTTGTCCCTCAATTTGACCGCGACGGGCAATCAAATCTCCCATCACTGTCCCAAGGAATTCTTCTGGAACCTCGACCTCGACCTTCATCATTGGCTCTAGGAGCACAGGGTTCGCTTTCATGACTGCTTCTTTAATTGCCATGGAGCCAGCAATCTTGAAGGCCATCTCTGAGGAGTCCACCTCGTGGTAGGAGCCATCCACTAGGGTAACTTTGAGGTCAATCACGGGGTACCCTGCCAAAATTCCCGATTCACAGGCTTCCTTCATCCCTTGTTCAGCAGCTGGAATGTACTCTTTGGGTACAACACCGCCAACGATTTTGGAGACAAATTCAAACCCCGTACCGGGTTCAGCAGGCTCTACTTCAATCACAACGTGACCATACTGGCCTTTACCACCACTTTGACGGATGAACTTGCCTTCGGCACGAACGGGTTTGCGAATCGTTTCGCGGTAGGCCACTTGGGGTTGGCCAATATTGGCTTCTACTTTGAACTCCCGCTGCATTCGATCCACAAGAATTTCAAGGTGCAATTCTCCCATGCCTGCAATCACGGTTTGGTTAGTTTCAGGATCAACACTGACACGGAATGTGGGGTCTTCCTCAGAGAGAGCCTGCAGGGCTTTGGAGAGTTTTTCCATGTCCTGCTTAGTTTTGGGTTCTACGGCCACGGAAATGACTGGCTCCGGAATGTAGAGAGATTCAAGAATCACGGGCGAGCTTTCATCGCAAAGGGTATCCCCTGTGAAGGTTTCCTTCAGACCCAAGGCTGCTCCTAGATCTCCAGCTCGCAGTTCATCCACCTCAATCCGCTCGTCAGCTTTGAGCACAATTAGACGCGAGACGCGCTCTTTTTTGCCCTTGGTGGCATTAAGGACGTAGCTGCCTTTTTTGAGAACACCGGAATAAACGCGCACAAAGGTGAGACGGCCATAGGGATCCGACATAATTTTGAAGGCCAATGCCGCTAGGGGTTGATCGTCATCGGCAGCCCGTTCTACTTCTGTACCATCAGGCAGACGGCCTTTAATTGCAGGAATATCAATGGGGGCTGGCAGATAGTCCACTACGGCATCAAGGAGTAATTGCACGCCTTTATTTTTGAAGGCGGAGCCGCAAAGCATCGGCACAATGGTGCCCGAAATTGTTCCTTTACGGAGGGCTGTGCGGATTTCCTCTTCTGTAAGTTCTTCCCCCTCAAAGTATTTTTCCATGAGGGCATCGTCGGTTTCAGCAACGGCTTCGATGAGCTTGGTGCGATACTCTTCCGCCAGCTCGGTCATCTCGGCAGGAATGTCAGTGTCTTCAATTTCCTTGCCCAGATCGTCTTTGTAAATTTTGGCGCGCATTCGCACCAGATCAACAATGCCCACAAACTGATCTTCAGCACCGATGGGCAACTGAATCGGCACGGCATTTGCCCGCAGGCGATCGCGAATCTGATCGTGGACTTTATAGAAGTTTGCCCCGGTGCGATCCATCTTGTTGACAAAGACAATACGGGGGACACCGTAGCGATCGGCTTGCCGCCACACCGTTTCCGATTGGGGCTGCACACCCCCCACGGAGCAAAAGACGGCAATCACGCCATCTAGAACGCGCATGGAGCGCTCCACTTCAATCGTGAAGTCCACGTGACCGGGGGTGTCAATAATGTTGATCTGGTGATCTTTCCAGGAGGTGCTAATGGCGGCGGCTGTAATTGTGATGCCCCGCTCCCGCTCCTGTTCCATCCAGTCGGTAACCGTGGTACCCTCGTGCACTTCACCAATTTTGTGCACCACACCGGAATAAAAGAGAATACGCTCTGTTGTAGTGGTTTTTCCCGCATCAATGTGAGCGGCAATCCCGATGTTTCGCACTCGCTCTAGCGGGGTCGTCCGTGCCACAGCTACCTCCTTGGTTGTTGCATTACGTTAGAATTCTTGAATAATTGTATCCAACTCTTGAACCGTATAGTGGTTTAGTAGCGATAGTGGGCGAAGGCCTTGTTGGCCTCTGCCATCTTGTGGGTTTCTTCCCGTTTGCGAATGGTACTACCGGTCTCGTTGGCAGCATCCATTAATTCATTGGCTAGCTTCGCCGACATTGAGCGACCGGCACGTTTGCGGGAAAATTGCACCAGCCAGCGTAAGGCTAGGGAAACGCCACGCTCAGGACGCACTTCCACAGGTACTTGGTAGGTGGCACCCCCCACCCGGCGGGCTTTCACTTCCACCAGAGGGGTTGCATTTTTCACTGCACGCTCAAAAACTTGTAGTGCATCTTCGCCGGTACGCTCCTGCACAGTTTTCATTGCATTATAGACAATGCGACTGGCAAGGGACTTTTTGCCGTTAAGCATAACCCGCTGAATCAGCATACCCACCAGTACGCTGTTGTAAACCGCATCGGGGGCAGTAGGACGTTTTTGAGCGCGAGTGCGACGAGACATAGGTGTTTGTAATTTGCTCCAGAGAAGTTTAGGGTTTCAAGTGTGGACTTAAGGAGGTAAAATAAAGGAATTACTTCTTCTTGCCGGTAGCAGCAGCCTCACCGGGTTTGGGACGCTTGGCACCATACTTAGAGCGGCCTTGCTTGCGGTCTTTCACACCGGCAGTATCCAGCGTGCCCCGAATAATGTGGTAGCGTACACCGGGCAAGTCTTTGACCCGACCGCCACGAATCATCACCACCGAGTGCTCCTGGAGGTTATGGCCAATACCGGGAATATAGGCAGTCACCTCAAAACCGGAGGTTAGGCGCACCCGTGCCACTTTGCGCAGGGCGGAATTGGGCTTCTTGGGTGTTGTGGTATAAACGCGGGTGCACACCCCCCGCCGCTGAGGGCAACCTTTGAGGGCAGGAGATTTTGTTTTCTTTTTCAACAGTTCCCGCTCGTGGCGGATCAGTTGCTGGATGGTGGGCATTGCTGCTTACATTAATTTCACCGAACTTCTAGTGTATCGAGGCGGCCGTTGCATTGTCAATGCTGTTGTTGAATCGCCCTATACCTCTCGCTGTAATGGCTCACTAGGGTCAAGCTGGCGATCGCGGCGGTGACGGCTCTCAGGGTACGCTGCCCCAAAGAAAAGGCTTGCCAACCGGCGGCCAGAACCTGCTCTAGTTCAGAATCTGTCCACCCCCCCTCTGGCCCGATCGCTAGATAAATGGGCTGGGAAAAATCCATCTGAGGCAAGTAATCCCACAGCAATTGGGAGGCAGTGAGACTGGCGATATAGCCCCTTGGCGTAAGCCGCACCATTTCTGCAACAGACAGGGGAGCACTGAGGGTAGGAACGTAGAGACGCTCGCTTTGCTCGGTGGCCTCTTGGAGAATGCGTTGCCAGCGCTGGTATTTATGGGCACTGGGTTGCAGGAGCGATCGCGCCGTTTGAATTGGCAGAATGCGCTTGACGCCCAATTCTGTTGCCTGCTGCAACACCTGCTCAAAGCTCGCCGCCTTCAGGAGAGCCAAACAGAGAACAATCTCAGTGGTAAGTTCCGTCTCACGGCAATCGGGGTGCAATAGCTTGACAGTGTTTGCTTGGATTTCTCCGAGCCACCGCTGACCTTGACCGTCAAGAATCCACAGCTCATCTCCTGCCTTGAGGCGCAGCACATGATTTAGGTAGTGCCACTGCTCGGCCGTCAGGGTAACTCCCTGATCCAGAATTTGCTCAGCCCGAACAATAAGCCGTTGGCGCGATCGCATTCAGTTTCTACTCAGACTGCATAGCCACTCCACTAGCGTGCGCACAGGATAGCCTGTTCCACAGGGATTATTGTAGCCATCCTCTTTTTCCGTCCAAACGGGACCGGCAATGTCAAGATGAGCCCAAGGGGTGTGATCCACAAACTGTTGTAAA
>NZ_CALGOG010000040.1:0-12915 GCF_937958135.1 uncultured Thermosynechococcus sp.
ATTATCATTTTATTCAGAGATTAGTAGAGAGTCAGAGAGACTTCTACTACCTTCTCTATTCAAGGGAACAAGCAATTGGTGTGTTATACTTGAACCGAGTTGATTTTCGTAACTGCAATGCCTATTTTGGTATCTATGCCAACCCTGAAGAGCGCATTCACAGGGCAGGTGTACTTCTTGAAAAGGCGGCGCTGCATTTGGCTTTTGACATTGCTCAGCTACACACCCTGAAGCTGGAAGTTATTGAAGATAACGAGAGAGTGCTGAACTTTCATAGGCGAATGGGTTTTCAAGAGGAGGGGCGG
Organism: uncultured Thermosynechococcus sp.; assembly: GCF_937958135.1. Lineage (NCBI taxonomy): Bacteria > Bacillati > Cyanobacteriota > Cyanophyceae > Acaryochloridales > Thermosynechococcaceae > Thermosynechococcus > uncultured Thermosynechococcus sp. The sequence goes on from NZ_CALGOG010000040.1 coordinate 306, forward strand.
CTGAGGGAATTTGTGTTTAAGGATAATCAATGGAAAGATGTGGTGGTGATGGGGATGATTAAACAAGTATGAGTTCTTCTTGTATTGTGATTGCTACGAATAGGAAGTATAACCAGTTTATAGCAAACTCTCTAGCTAATGAATTAAGTGCTAGAGTAATTTTAATTAGTGAAGAGGCCGATTTAACTTACCAGAATCTCAGTTCTATTAACCCTGATTGGGTATTCGTACTTCATTGGTCACGCATTATTCCTGAAGAAGTTTATACTAATTTTCGGGTTGTAATATTTCACATGACTGATTTGCCCTTTGGGCGTGGCGGTAGTCCTCTCCAAAATCTAATTTTAAGAGGCTATGAGGATACGGTAATCAGTGCAATCCAATGTGTTAAAGAAATAGATGCTGGTTCAGTTTATCTTAAGGAACGTCTAAACCTGAATGGGACAGCAGATGAAATACTTATTAGAGCAAGTAAAATTATTAAGAAGATGATTGTTAAGATTGTTCAAGAAAATCCTACTCCTTTTCCCCAAGTAGGAGAAGTATCTGTGTTTAAGCGTCGACAACCCCATCAGAGCAAAATTGATTTTCATGAGGTTAGGACTTTAGAGCAATTTTATGATTACATCCGCATGCTTGATGGGGAAGGTTATCCAAACGCTTTTGTTGAAGTTGGAAATTTCCGCATCTCATTCCACTCACCCCATCTACGGCCTAGTTTTATAGAAAGTCAAGTTAAGATAGAGCTTATCCATGAATCTGAGGAGGACAGTCAATGATACTAAGTTGGAACAAGCAGCAACCCTTTATTATTGCCGAGATGTCGGGTAATCATAATCAATCACTAGAAAACGCTCTAAAAATCGTAGAGGCAGTTGCTCAGTCAGGTGCTCACGGGCTTAAGTTACAAACTTACACTGCTGATACAATGACAGTTAACTGTAACAAAGATAGCTTTTTTATAGCGGATGAAAGTAGTTTGTGGAAGGGAGAGTATCTTTATAGCCTTTACCAAAAAGCCTATACGCCTTGGGAATGGCACGAGCCAATCTTTAAGCGAGCTAGGGAATTGGGGCTGATAGCCTTCAGTACCCCCTTTGATTTAACGGCGGTTGACTTCCTAGAGGAGTTGGATTGCCCGATCTACAAAATTGCCTCGTTTGAGAATGTGGATTTGCGTTTGGTGAAGCGGGTGGCGGAAACCGGGAAGCCGGTGATCATGTCCACGGGGATGGCGACCCTTGCGGAACTCGATGAAGCAGTGCGAACAATCCGTGAAACTGGTAATGATCAAATTACTCTGTTGAAGTGTACCAGTACCTATCCTGCCGATCCGAGGGATTCCAATCTGCGCACTATTCCGCACCTGAAGGAACTGTTTGGCTGTGAAGTAGGACTATCTGATCACACGTTAGGAATTGGGGTAGCGGTGGCGGCGGTGGCACTGGGGGCAACGGTTATCGAAAAGCATTTTACCCTTAGCCGCGCCGAGGGAGGAGTGGATGCGGCGTTTAGTTTGGAACCCCACGAGATGAAACTATTGGTTGAGGAAACTCAACGAGCCTACCAAGCGCTAGGGAAAGTGCACTATGGCCCTACGGAGTCGGAGAAAAAGTCGCTGGTTTACCGCCGCTCCTTATATTTTGTTAAGGATATGGCCGCAGGTGACGTGATTACCGAGGAATGTATTCGCTCGATTCGTCCCGGATACGGCTTGCCGCCCAAGTACTATGATGTCCTCTTAGGCAAACAAGTGAATCAGGCCGTTGAGCGGGGTACGGCTGTTTCATGGGCGCATATTGGCTGAGCTTAGAGGCGGAGTGGCTCTTTAGAAATTTGGGCTTTAGAAAAGGGACACGTTTGAGGCAACATTTCAGAGTCAAGAGGTGTTTCTTGACTGGGCGACCTTAACAGCGGAGGCTGCGGTACGTCTCGATGACCCGACCGTGCCCAGCGATTTGGCGTGCCGATTTTGACCATTAGTTACGCCATCGACCAGATGGGGATCGCCCAAAAAAAACAAACGCGTTACAAGAACTATGTGAGGAAGAGCGACAAGCCTATCCAGAGCAACTCCAGACATGGATAAAGACAGAAGTGTTGAACGATAGATTAAGAGGCTAGAAAAAAGGAAGAAATAGCGTATTCTTCCCCTAAAAACTTAAAAACACTACCAACCTACAACGGCATCTTTCGGAACTATTCTCAAACACCCCAGCCCTGGCAACTATCCTGTTTTGAACTCGCAACTCCTGTCCAAAATCTGGCTGACCTAGGTCCTAGACCCCAGCTTGAACAGCATGAGAGCCTTGTTTTATCGGCTAAATCGGTCAGGAATACAGGTGGAGAATGGGTTACCCTAAGGAATACCCTCAAGAATCCTCATAAGAACTCTGTACCACATGACGCTTGATTTTTCTGCTGCTCAACACCTTATCCATGAGCTGTTTGCTGCTTTGAAGCCAACGGAGGCGCTCTTCGTTGAAATTGCCAGTGAATCTAGCCAGTTTATTCGCTTCAATCGGGCACGGGTGCGTCAAATTGGCATGGTGGAAGATACAGTGATAACACTGCGGTTGCAATCACACCAACGCACGGCCAGCAGCTCTTTTCCCTACAGCGGTGCAGTAGATCTCGCGGCTGCCCTCGACTTCTTGACTCAATTGCGCTCTGAAACCGAGCAACTCCCCGTGGATCCCTACCTAGTGCCGCCAACGGATACGGGTTCAATTCAAGAGACTTACATGGGGCGCTTGCCTGATCCTGACTCAGTTGTTGAGACAATTTTGCGACCGGTGCAAGACCTCGATTTTGTTGGCATTTACAGTGGGGGAACGATTGCGCGCGGTAGCTTTAACTCCGCAGGGCAGGCGCACTGGTTTGCCACAGAGACCTTTTGTTTGGATTACTCCCTTTTCACCACCACAGGCAAGGCAGTGAAAAATAGCTACGCCGGTACCCATTGGGATAGTGCCACCTATCAAGCGCAAATTGAGGGCGATCGCCAGCAATTGGCACAGTTGGAACAGCCTCCCCGTCAGTTAGCACCCGGACGCTATCGCACCTACTTTGCACCGGCGGCTGTAGCTGAGCTAGTGGGGATGCTCTCTTGGGGGGCAGTGAGTGAGGCGGCCTATCGCCAAGGCGGCAGTGCCCTTGCCAAGCTACGGGAAGGAGCAACCCTCTCCCCCCTTTTTAGTCTGCAGGAGGACTTTACCGGCGGCACCGTGCCCCGCTTTAATGCCGATGGCGATATTGCGCCCCCTCGCCTGGCGTTGATTGAACGGGGGAAACTACAAACATTCCTCATTAGTCGGCGCACGGCTCAGGAATACAAGCTGGTGGCCAATGGTGCCAACCGCCAAGAAACCCTGCGATCGCCCCTTGTGCTGCCCGGCACTCTGCCAGAGCGGGAGGCACTAGCCGCTCTCGACACTGGCCTTTATGTGGGTAACTTGCACTACCTCAACTGGAGCGATCGCCCCGGTGGCCGCATCACAGGGATGACCCGCTATGCCTGCTTCTGGGTGGAGAAGGGTAAAATTGTTGCCCCCATTGCTGATCTGCGGTTTGATGACAGCCTCTATGAGTTTTGGGGCAGCCATCTTGAGGCCCTGACGGACACCCCCGTTTGGATTGCCAATACAGACACCTATGAACGGCGCTCCCTTGGGGGCATTACCGTGCCGGGGATGCTGGTAAAGGCCTTTCAGTTTACCCTCTGAGCTATTCAGCCGTAGCCAATTCGGTGCTACCCCGCTGTTTGCGGCGGGTCAGGGTATTGAAGAGCAGCTGCCCAATGGCCTTGATGAGATTGCCCTCCAACTCTTGAAAGATTTTCATGTTCATGCCAAAGGCCGCATTGGCCTCCTCCACGATTCGGTTGGCTGTGGCTTCATCCACTGCCATTTCATCCAAACGTTGGCGATACAGTTGCTTAAAGGCCTTCTCGTCACTGATGGCCTCAAAGCGATAGAAGGCAGTGCCTTCCCCCTCTGGAAGATTCATGGCACGTTCAGCAATCCCCTTGAGGATTTGGCCGCCAGAGAGATCGCCCAGGTAACGGGTGTAGGAGTGCGCCACCAGTAATTCTGGAGCCGTGTTGGCCACTTCGTGAATGCGCGCCACATAGGCTTGGGTCGCCGGCGAGGGACTGATTTGCTCCCGCCAGTTGGAGCCAAAGTAGTAGGTGAGATCTCGCTCAAGGCTGGTTTTGCGGTTCAGCTCGGGAAAGTAAATTTTACCCACGATGGGATGGTCTTTGAGCTGCTCCATCTCCTGTTCCATGGCGCTGTAAACGTGATAGAGGCTGGCAACGAGCTTGCGGTAGGAGTTTTTTTCCACCGTGCCTTTGAGGAAGCAGCGCACAAAACCCATATTTTCTGCCATGGTGTGGGCTTTTTTGGTGCCTTCACGCAATTTCGTCGCTAGAGACGTGGTCATCACGAGATCCTTCTTAAAAATTTGCAACGTTTTGTTTCTAAAAACGACTGTAAAGCCAGTCTATTTCTCAGGCTAAGGGCAAATGACACCTTTTTTCATTAAAAATCATTAAGGCGATCGCGCGCCGCAGCGAGGGCTTGGCGCACCTGATCAAACCCTGTGCCCCCATAGCTATTGCGGGCAGCCACTACCTGGCGGGGTGCAATTCGGTCGTAAATATCGGCGGCAAAGGCGGGGTGTAGCGCTTGCCATTCTTCAAGGGTTAAGTCTTTCAGGAATTTCCCCTGAGCGAGGCAGGTTTTCACCACTCGCCCCACCAAGTTATAGGCCTCGCGGAAGGGCACTCCTTTACTCGCCAGGTAATCGGCCACATCGGTGGCATTGGCAAAATCTTCAGCCACTGCTGCCGCCAAGCGTTCAGACTGAAACACTACCCCCTCTGCCATGAGAATGGTCATGGCCTCTAGACAGGCGCGGACGGTATCAACGGCATCGAAAAGGGCTTCTTTATCTTCTTGGAGGTCTTTATTGTAGGCCAAGGGTAGCCCCTTCATAATGACCAAGAGGGCTTGCAAATGGCCAAAGACCCGCCCCGTTTTTCCCCGCACCAACTCCGGCACATCGGGATTTTTCTTTTGAGGCATAATGCTAGAACCGGTGGCACAGGTGTCGCTGAGCTTGACAAAGGCAAATTCCTCCGAAGCCCATAGGATGATTTCTTCTGCTAAACGCGACAAATGCACCATGATCAAGCTGGCGGCACAGAGAAACTCAATGGCAAAATCGCGATCGCTGACGGCATCGAGGCTATTGCGATAGGGTTCGCGAAAGCCCAACAACTCGGCTGTGTAGTGGCGATCAATGGGAAACGTTGTCCCCGCGAGGGCACCGGCTCCCAAGGGACACACATTTACCCGCTGGCGAATTTGTTGCAGTCGCTCAATATCTCGTTGAGCCATCTCCACGTAGGCCAGCAGATGGTGAGCCAAGCTCAGGGGCTGTGCCCGTTGCAGGTGGGTGTAGCCGGGAATGAGGGTTTCCACGTGGGACTCTGCCAAATCGAGGAGGGTGCGCTGCCACTGTCGCAATTGCTGAAGTATGTGGTCAATTTCGGCGCGCAGGTAAAGGCGAATATCGGTGCCCACTTGGTCGTTGCGCGATCGCGCCGTGTGGAGTTTTTTCCCCACCTCCCCGACCAGTTCTATAAGGCGGCGTTCCACCGCAAAGTGTACATCCTCCGCTTCGATACCAGGGCTAAACTGACCGGCGCGGTATTCTTGGCGAATTTGCTCTAGGCCTTGGATCAGGGTTTCTGCCTCCGCCGGGGAAATAATGCCGGTTTTGGCCAGCATGCGGGCATGGGCCTGGGAAGCGGTGAGGTCGTATTCAATAAGGCGAATGTCAAAGCCAATACTGGCATTGAAGCGGGCGATCGCCGGATGGAGGGCCTGTTCAAAGCGTTGGCTCCAGGGCTGGGAGTGGGCAGTCACCGGCAGCTCGCAGGGTTAGAAGTTCAGCAGCTTACCAAAGATCCAGCCAATGGCAAAACCAATAATCACCGCCCACAGTTGGCCAGAATCGACAAAGTTTGCCCAAGCCTTGGACACGTCTTCCCCTAGCGTGTCCTTGAACTTTTGGGCAACGATAATCTGGGGTTCCACCGTTATCTGGGCAGCCATAAAGTAGTTGGGTGTCGGGTTCATAGCCATGGGCGGAAAACACAACTCAAATTTATCCTAGCGGAGGCGGGGGCGATCGTAAATCATGGGGATAACTATAACATCAATGAGTAAGCGCAGGGCCTCTCAAGAAGAACACAGCGATCGCACCCCTGTTGCACATGCTTATAACCAGGGGAGAATGGGGCTTCCTTCCTGGGTTTTGATCTCGGAATAAATATAAAGACTTGGGCGGGCGATCGCCTGCTGCATCGGGCTGCTTCTGTGGCATCCTGAAAGGGAGAAGTTGTGCAATTTGGCCCCTCAAATCCTATGCAAACACTGCCGAGTCCTGTTCAAGCCACGCCGACAGAAACTGCCATTGTCCGTCGCAAAACCCGTCCTGTACCCATTGGCTCGGTCATCATTGGTGGCGGTCATCCCGTAGCGGTGCAGTCCATGATTAATGAAGACACCCTCGATATTGAAGCGTCCGTAGCCGCCATTCGGCGTCTCCATGAAATCGGCTGTGAGATTGTGCGGGTCACCGTGCCCAGCCTTGCCCATGCTAAGGCCATGGAAGCAATTCGCGATCGCCTTTACAAAACCTATAAACCCGTGCCCCTAGTGGCTGATGTTCATCACAACGGCATGAAAATTGCCCTTGAAGTGGCTAAATATGTGGACAATGTGCGGATTAATCCGGGGCTATACGTCTTTGAGAAACCCAAGCCCGATCGCACCGAATATACCCAAGCCGAGTTTGAAGAAATCGGTGCTAAAATCCGTGAAACCCTTGAACCCCTTGTGATCTCGCTGCGGGATCAGGGCAAATCCATGCGCATTGGTGTCAATCACGGCTCCCTCTCTGAGCGGATGCTCTTTACCTACGGCGATACCCCAGAAGGCATGGTGGAGTCTGCCCTTGAATTTATCCGCATCTGTGAGTCTTTGAACTTCTACAATTTGGAAATTTCCCTCAAAGCCTCCCGTGTGCCCGTGATGATTGCCGCCAACCGCCTCATGGTCAAGCGCATGGATGAACTGGGCATGGACTACCCCCTGCACTTGGGGGTCACCGAAGCCGGCGATGGGGAGTATGGCCGTATCAAATCCACCGCCGGTATTGCCACGCTCTTGGCTGAAGGTATTGGCGATACGATTCGCGTCTCTCTGACGGAAGCACCGGAAAAAGAAATTCCCGTCTGCTACAGCATTCTGCAAGCCCTAGGGCTGCGGCGAACCATGGTGGAGTATGTGGCCTGCCCCTCCTGTGGGCGGACGCTCTTTAATCTTGAGGAAGTGCTGCACAAGGTTCGTGAAGCCACCAAACATCTGACGGGGCTAAACATTGCTGTTATGGGCTGTATTGTCAATGGCCCCGGTGAAATGGCCGACGCTGACTACGGCTATGTGGGCAAACAACCGGGCTACATCTCCCTCTATCGCGGTCGTGAGGAGGTCAAGAAAGTCCCCGAATCTGAAGGGGTGGCTGCCCTTGTGGAATTAATTAAGGCCGATGGCCGCTGGGTTGATCCTTAAATACGTGGTAACTGCTGAGGAGTGAGACTATGAGCAGCGAGACTGTCTTTAGCCGCATCATTCGCCGCGAGATTCCTGCGGATATTGTCCATGAAGATGAGCTTTGCCTTGCCTTTCGGGACATCAACCCCCAGGCACCCGTGCATATTCTGGTGATTCCCAAAAAGCCCATTCCCCAACTCAGCTTGGCAGAAGCCGAGGATCACGGCGTGCTGGGGCACCTCCTGCTCACGGCGAAACGGATTGCGGAGGCAGAGGGCTTAACGAATGGCTACCGCATTGTCATTAACAACGGTCCCGACGGCGGTCAAACAGTCTATCATCTGCACCTCCACCTCTTGGGTGGGCGCCCCCTACAGTGGCCACCGGGTTGAACCCCCAGATGCTCTGAGGACATCTAGCTTTGGAAGTGACCTGCATCGGCGCTACTGGGCTGCTCCACGAGCATCACCCGCCGCGGTTGGGCCAGTTGCTGCAGGACGGGCTGGAGGTTCTTCAGGGTGTGGTTGAGGCTATCGAGAAGCAATTGCAGATTGCCTGTATCGGCAAGGGCTTGCAGAGCTTGGTTAAGGGTTTCTAATAGTTGGAGTCGTTGTTGTAGGGCGCGATCGCTCTGGGCAAGGAGTTGGGCAATGTACTGACTCTGTTGCCGCAGTTCTTGGGCAATGGCGGTCTGTTCCTGATTGACCTGTGCTAGCAGTTCCCTTTGGCTGTGCTGAATCTGAGTCACGAGGTGCTCAAACTGCTCAATAGACTGTTGCTGGCGCTCCTCTAGGGTTGCCACAAATTGCTGCCGATCGCTGACCACGGTACGAGCCAGTTGATTTAAGTTTTCCAAGAGTTGTTGCAGCCGTTCCTCTGTGGGTAACTCCGTGCGAATTGTTTCCTGAATCACCTCCTGGAGAGTTTTGTGATCCACCCCTACGGGCGTATCCGTAACGGGGAGGCGAGGCAGCAGTTGATCGTTAATATAAGTGTCAATTTGCAGCAGCAGCTTATTCTCCCAACGCTCCACTATCACCATTGGGATCATCACCAGAATACTGAGTACCAAGGCCACTAATGTGGTGTCAAAGGCCACGGCTAGCCCCGTTGTCACACCGCCAATCCCCTCCTTGATTTGGTTCACGTCCTGAGCCGTCTCCAAAAAGCTGGAAAAGCCACTGACAGCTTGGCTAATCCCGACCACGGTGCCAATAAAGCCCAAGAGGGGAATGGCCCAGACCAAGACGCGGGGAATCGTATAGGAGGCATCGCTGGCGGCAGCGGCACTACCACTGTCTTCTGCGGCGGCTTCAACGGCAATTTGCCGTTGGCCACTACTGAGAAATGCCGCCAGAACCCGCGCACAGCGATTGGGGAGGAGTGTCCGCCGTTGGGCAAGGGCTTGCTGCAATTGCAAAATATCCCGCATGGAGGCAAAGGGATAGTTGGCGGGGATCCAGATTTGACGTAGGCTGGGTGTCTGCTGAAAGAGGGCGATCGCCTTCAAAATCGTAAATGCAAAGACTGTCCAGGCAAAAAAAACAGCCACAGGCTGTGTCCAGCCCCGATTCAGCAGCAGTTGACCAATGTAGGTTTCCCGTAAGGGCAACAGGAAAATGTAAAGAATCCCAGTGGCAGCAGCAGCGATCGCCAACGCTAACCACAGGAGCACAGTGAGATCACGGCGGGGTACCGCCACGGGCGTTAGGGAAGCGGCAGTTGTCGTCGAAACGGAAGAAGAAACTGTCATGACAATACTCAGGGGGCAACCATTTTTCAATCTATCGTGAAGGAGCGTCAAATTTTGGGAACCGCTGCTGCTCTCGGCCGCTCCTGTCCAACTACTGCCAAAAGAGAGCAAACAACACCGGCAATCCGCCAAAGCGGGGTAGTCAGGAGGGGCGCAAAGCCGGGCTGTTTCAAAGCTCCCCCTCACCCTGAAGGTTGCATTGAACAGCTTCTGCCAAAGGGAACTTTCATGTCTTCTTTGACGAACCTGGTGGCAACTTAAAACTTTCCTACTGTAGAAATTCTTAGCTGTTAAAAATAGCTGGCTGTATTGCTGCAAAAACCTTTATGAAACGTTGCGATCGCCAGATTTCGTGGATGTTCTTGCTAGGATTGGGGTAACTTGCGGCGGAGAGAGCAATCATGTCTGCACAGGTGGAAGAAAAATCAATCGTGCCAACGGTAGTTGTGGGAGTGGGTGGCACAGGGATTGAGGTGCTATCGCGGGTGCGGCGGTTAGTGGAGGAAACCTACGGTAGCCTAAAACAGTTTCCCGTGATTAGCTTCCTTGCCATTGACACCGATCGCGATTACAAAGTCAGTAACCCCCTCGCCGCTGGCTCTCCCCTCAAAGACAACGAAAAGCACTGGGCCAGTGTCAGCGGCAAAAATGTGCAGCAAATCATCCAAAACCTCGACAACTACCCATGGATTGCCTCTTGGTTTCCCAAGGAACTGGAGCGCAACATTACTGCCCTAGAGGCCGGCGCAGGTCAAATCCGTGCCTGTGGGCGGTTTGCCTTCTTCTGCAACTATCATGCCATTCAACAGAAGTTCCAAGCGGCCAGCGATCGCGTCAAGGGTCACGAAAGTTTTATGCAAAGCCGCTATGGCCTCAAGGTCAACAACAGTAGCTTAAATGTCTTTATTACGGGTTCCCTCTCCGGAGGCACCGGCAGCGGGATGCTCATTGACCTTGGTTATTGTGTGCGCCACTGGCTCAAGGGGCAGTCGAGTCCTCTGGTGACGGGAATTGTGCCCATGCCCAATGCCTTTGCCGCAATTAGTGTCGGCGATCGCGTACTGGCCAATGGTTATGCCGCCCTCATGGAACTCAGTTACTTTGCCGACTACCGCACCGAGTACGTGGCGCAATTTAGCAGTAGCCTCAGCGACGAAGTGCGCTATACCTGTCCACCCTTTGACTTTACTTACCTCGTGGGCACCAAAAATGGCGAGAGTGAATTCAAGCTCGATGAAATCCGCGAGATGATTGCCCAAAATATCTTTTTAGATCTCACTTCTGACTTTGCTCCCCACAAACGCTCCATTCGTGACAACATTAAGGCGGCTTGGGCATCTCAGGATGCTGGGGGGCGGGGCTATCCCAAGAGCTTTATGGCCTTTGGCCTCTCCAGCATTGAAATTCCCATTGCCCAAATTCGCGCCTCCTTGACCTATCGCCTCTGCCAAGACTTTATTGACTGGTGGCTCAATGAGTCGGTACAACTGCCACCGCAGCTATTGGAGGTCACCCAGAGCCTCCTAAAGCCCATGAACCTGTTGGATACGGACTTGGTGCTAGCCTTAGCAGCCGCCGGCGATCGCCCCTACATGCAGGAAATTTCCCGCTGGGTCAATGATCTGCGCAACCAAATTAGCCGTGAAAACCTCCTGGAATGTACCCAACAGGGCGTGGGGGGCATGATTGGTGCCGAGAAGGGGAAAATTTTGAAATTTGTGCCTTGGCTCAGTGAACAGGTGGAAAATTACCGAGCTGCCCACTTGCGGGAACTGAGTCCTGATGAGCGCCTCCACGGCGACTTTTTGCAGCGCATGTACGACAACCGCAATCAAATTATTCAGCGCGCTCGCCAAAGCCTTGAGGAGGAGTTCTACCGCATTGTTGAAGACCGCAATCGGGGGCTGAAGTTTGCCCATGCCTTTCTGCTGCAAATTCGCCAAATTTTCATAAGCCAAGGGGAAAAGTATGACCGCGAAGTTCAGCAAACTTGGCAGCCCAACATTGCCAATCGTCAGCGGCAATACGAAAATGCCCTTCAAGACATTACCCATTTCAGTACCCTCTTTGGCATTTCCAAGCAAGCAAAGATGGAAGAATTCTGCCAACAGGCCCTCGAAGGGATTGAGGGAAGCTTCAACGCCATCATCCAAGCCAAAGCCCGCTTTCTGGCCAAGGAGGTGATGGGCAAACTCGAGGAGTGGCTGCAAGGAATGGAGGCTCGCCTTGCCAAGCTTAACCAACGGCTGCTGAATTTACGGGATGGCTTCAAGGCAATGGCCGACGCCCAAGCCGACAGTGCCGATGCCCTGCGCATCAACGGTATAAAGCTCTACAATCGCCAAGAACTCAATGGCCTCTATCAAGACCTGATTGAGCGCTATGCAGGGGCCAATACCGGTGCTGAGTCCGCCTTTAGGATTGGTCTCAATCAACTCTGTACGACGACAGCAACAACGGTGTTGCAGGAGGCCAGTCCCCTGTGGAAGGAAACCCGCGCTGCCAATGAGGTGATGCGTCTATTGGATTTGGCACAACTGGCGGATGTCCAAGAAAGTGACCTGCGGGAGATTATCCAAGAAACGGTACGCCGCACTGTGCAAAATGCCCCGCAAGAGAGTCGCCTTGGGCGGGATTTGACGGCTTGCGATCGCCTGTTGCAGTTTTATCGCAACGACGAAGCCGAGATTCTCAACGCCCTGCGCATCGCTTACCAAAAATCCAAGCCCCTTCTATTGCTCTCGCAGGCAGTTATGAGTGGTCGCGATGCCGGCTTCACTCCTGCGGTGAATACCAATATTGCCATTGTGGGGGGTGAAAATACGGCTGATTTGGCGGCCAAAAAACTCATTCCCCTGCTGAAAAACTTGGTCAAACCCAACGGCCAAAGTATTACCAGTGATGACATTAAACCCTTGGGCGATCGCGAGCGCCACCGCATTGTCTTTGTCCAAGAGATGGGGGGCTTTTCCCTGCGCTGTATTGAGGGCATGCCCGAACTGCGCCAGTCCTATCAAGATTGGCGAGGCCAAATGATTATCGCCAAACGCGCCCGCCTGCGGGGGGAAAACCGCGATTTACCCATCCCTGTCCATCTTCAAAAGGATCCGCCCTTTTGGGATGTCTTTCCAGAGAACCCACAAATTTTGAAACTGGTGGTAACTGCCCGCGCCCTCAATGTCCTTAAACAAGCAGAAAACCGTGCCACCCGCGAAATCACTATCCGCTACAC
>NZ_CALGOG010000041.1:0-18048 GCF_937958135.1 uncultured Thermosynechococcus sp.
GTGTAATCAGCCTGCGTTCAAAGCCGCTAAAGTCAGGGTCAATAAAGGCTTGGGTGAGTTGGCGGGCGCGATCGGGACGGAAATTAAAGAACACCACACCGTCTCCCGGTTCAACTGCACCCTCCGCAATGCGGGTGGGCACAATAAATTCATCGCCAATATCCTGCGCATAGGACTTACTGGCCACCTCCGCCGCCCGCAGGGGTTGAATATTCTCATTGCTCGTCATGACGCGGTAGGCCGCCTCGGTGCGATCCCAACGGCGATCGCGATCCATGGCATAGTAACGACCACTCACTGTAACAATTTGTCCACACCCTACTGTCTTCAGGCGTTGCTCCAATTCCTCAAGAACGCCCGCTGCATCGCGGGGGGGTGTATCACGACCATCGGTAATGGCATGGATACAGGCGGGTAACTCCTGGCGCTTTGCCAGTTCCACCAACCCGTAGAGGTGCTCAATGTGGGAATGTACGCCGCCGGCGGAACACAGGCCGATAAAGTGAAGCTTGCCATTGCGTTCCTTCACGGTTTGGCACAGATGCACCAGCACAGGATTGGTAAAGAAGCTGCCATCCTCAACAGCATCGGAAATGCGCACCAACTCCTGGGGAACAATGCGTCCGGCACCAATATTTAAGTGTCCCACCTCCGAGTTACCCATTTGTCCCTTGGGGAGTCCCACTGCCTTTCCAGAGGTGTAAATCAACGTGTGGGGATAGACCTGCCACAAACTGTCCATGACAGGAGTATTGGCGCTGGCGATCGCATTGCCATAGGTTTCTTCGCGATAGCCCCAACCATCCAAAATGATTAAAACAACGGGCGCAACAGGAGACGATGCCATGTGAATGCCCTACCTTAACTTTTCCGGGAAATGAGGTAAATTTTATAACCTCGCAAATGATACCATTCTCGACCGCGAGAGACAAATCGGGTTACTGCCGCTACAGTCCACAAACTGAATCAATTCTGAATCAATAGAAGATCTATCCTAGCGGATTAGAGATGGCCAAATGTTGAAAACTGTTACAGATGCGGCTTTTCAGGATTAAATCCTTGAAGACAAAAAATTGCCATGATAGTATCCAAACTGTTGTCTGTTAGCCAAAATTGGGAGTTATCCGTTGTCACTTCGGGTCGCAGTAGTTGGTGGTGGTCCAGCGGGTTCCTCGGCCGCTGAAACCTTAGCTAAAGCCGGAATCCAGACTTATCTCTTTGAACGTAAATTAGACAATGCCAAGCCCTGTGGCGGTGCGATCCCCCTGTGCATGGTCAGTGAATTTGACTTGCCACCGGAAATTATTGACCGCCGCGTGCGCAAAATGAAAATGATTTCTCCCTCCAATATCGAGGTGAACATTGGCCATACCCTTAAGGAGCACGAGTATATCGGGATGTGCCGCCGCGAAGTCCTCGATAGCTATATGCGCAATCGAGCAGCGGATTTGGGTGCCCACTTGATCAATGGCACCGTCTTTAAGCTGGAACAACCCGCCACCGGCGATCAGCCCTACACCCTCCACTATGTCCAAGAGGATGGTACTGCCCATAGCCTTGAGGTGGATGTCGTGATTGGGGCCGATGGGGCAAATTCCCGCATTGCCAAGGAAATTGATGCTGGGGATTACAACTATGCCATTGCCTATCAGGAGCGCATCCGCCTACCTGAGGACAAAATGGCCTACTACCAAGAGCTGGCGGAAATGTACGTGGGGAATGACGTATCTCCTGACTTCTATGCATGGGTCTTCCCGAAATATGACCATGTGGCCGTGGGCACCGGCACCATGAAAGTTAACAAGGACCGCATTCGAGAACTGCAAGCGGGAATTCGCGCCCGCGCTGCTGCCAAACTGGCAGGGGGACAAATTATTAAGGTGGAAGCCCACCCCATTCCTGAGCATCCTCGGCCACGGCGGGTGGTCGGTCGCGTGGCTCTCGTGGGAGATGCAGCGGGTACGGTCACCAAGTCCTCTGGGGAAGGCATCTACTTTGCCGCTAAGTCAGCGCGCATGTGCGCTGAAACTATTGTGGAAACCAGCAACGGTGGGCGGCGAATCCCTACAGAAGCTGACTTAAAGCAATATCTAAAACGCTGGGATAAAGCCTACGGCATGACTTATCTGGTTTTAGACCTGCTGCAACGAGTCTTCTATCGCTCCGATGCTACCCGTGAAGCTTTTGTGGAGATGTGTAGCGACATTGATGTCCAAAAGCTTACTTTTGATAGCTACCTCTACAAAACAGTTGTTCCTGCTAACCCACTGGTGCAGTTGAAGATTACAGCCAAAACAATCGGCAGTCTAATGCGGGGTAATGCCCTCGCTCCCTAGGTGCGTTTTGTCTGCGCTTTTCCCCTCAGAGGGCTTGAATCCACTCGTGGATGTTGTATTCTATCCAGACTTGGTGCTGCCAGTAGGGGTCGTTTTCAATGAGCTGGCGCACCTTTTCTTCGTTATCTGCCTCGTAAATGGCAAAAAAGTAGCGCAGATCTTTGGTGGGTCCGATGGTGATGAGAATCCCTTGGGCTTTTTGAGCTGCAAGACCGTCAAGATGCGCTTGGCGATAGGGGGCACGTCGCTCAAGGACATCCTCGCAATAACGTCCCCAAGCCACAAATTTTGTCATTTCATCCTCCTAGGCCTGTTCGGCAGCGAGTTGTGCCAGTTGTTCCTGCTGATCGCGGGCAATACAGGCTTGAATAATTGGTTCGAGATCGCCTTCTAGGACACTACTGAGACTAAAGTTTTGCCCTAGGCGGTGATCGGTGACGCGGTCGTCTTTGTAGTTGTAGGTGCGGATTTTTTCAGAGCGATCGCCTGTTCCCACTTGGGAGCGGCGCATTGAGGTAATGGCCTCCTGCTGCTCCCGCAGCTTCATTTCGTAGAGCTTCGCCCGCAGAATTTGAAAGGCTCGCTCCTTGTTCTTCAACTGGCTGCGTTCTTCGGTGCAGAAGATGCGAATGCCTGTCGGCTTGTGGAAGAGGTCAACAGCCGTTTCCACCTTGTTGACATTTTGGCCGCCTGCCCCCCCGGATCGCGCCGTGGTAATTTCAATATCTTTTGGATCGATTTCGACTTCCACTTCATCCACTTCAGGCATCACCGCCACCGTGGCCGTTGAGGTATGGATTCGTCCCCCTGCTTCGGTGACGGGTACCCGCTGCACGCGATGGACACCGGATTCAAACTTCAGCTTGCTATAGACGCGATCGCCCTTGATTTCAAGGATTGCCTCCTTGAAGCCGCCCATCTCAGCCAGGGATTCGCTCACTAACGTAACCTGCCACCCCTGCGTTTTGGCATAGCGGGAGTACATCCGCACCAAATCCCCTGCCCAAATGCCTGCCTCATCTCCCCCTGCGCCGGCGCGAATTTCCAGCATGATGTTTTTCTCATCATTGGGGTCGCGGGGCAAGAGTAGAATTTTCAGGCGTTCCTCAAGTTCGGCGATGCGGCGACTCAGATTAGCCACTTCCTCCTCAGCCATTTGCCGCAGTTCCGGTTCATTGACCGCCTCTTTCAGGAGTTGGCGGGCATCCACGAGTTGCTGAGTCAAGGACTGCCATTCATGGTAAGCATTGACCGTTTCCTCTAGGGCAGCACGGGAGCGAGCTACCTTCTGAAACTCTGTTGGATTGACCGCCACATCGGGATCCGCCAACCGACGGGTGAGTTCCGTAAAGGTTTGCTCGACAGTGCGTAGTTTTTCCAAAAGATAGGCTTCTGCCATAGGAAGAACGGCGAGACTCTAAACTTTACGGGAGTAGTACTCAACCACAAGGAGTTCGTTGACTTCAAGGGCGACCCACTGCCGCTCCACAATGCCCGTGACTCTGCCGGTGAGGGTACTTTTATCTAGCTCCAGATGACTGGGAATATTGGCAAGGCCGGGATTTTGAAGATTGGTTTCCACCAAGCGGCGCGATCGCTCGTTGTCGCGAACTGTAATCACATCCCCCGGACGGCACTGATAGCTGGGAATGGAAACACAGCGGCCATTGACGAGGATATGGCCATGGTTCACCAGTTGGCGGGCTGCTGGAATCGTGGGTGCCATACCCAGGCGGAAAACGGTGTTATCCAGCCGCATTTCCAATAATTGTAGGAGGGTTTGCCCCGTGGAACCACTCACGCGACGGGCTTTGCGCACATAGCGCACCAGTTGCCGCTCCGAGATCCCGTAGTTGAAGCGCAGTTTTTGCTTTTCATCAAGGCGCAGGGCGTATTCCGAGCGTTTTTTGCGAGCTTGGCCATGTTGACCGGGGGGATAGCTCCGCTTGGGAGTTTTGCGGGTGAGACCGGGTAGCTCACCCAGACGACGGACAATTCTCAAACGAGGGCCACGATATCGAGCCATGCAACTATACCCAACCTACAATGATGATGGTGTCTAACCAAACGAAAGATCAACTGATGTGCCGAGGGCAACTGGATCAGCTTGTCTAGTGTATCAAGAGAATAGGGGCGATCGCAACCCTAGGGGGAGGAGGGAAGGTCAGTCTCACGGCCTGCCTGCAGAGCCTTCAGATCCAAAAGGCTGACCATTGTACCCGTCAGCGGAATGGCCAAAAAAATCCCCGCCAAACCGCCCACGGTTCCGCCCACCAAAAGGGCAAAGAATAGAACAATTGGATTTAAGTTCACAGAATCTCCCATAATTCGCGGCATTAGGAGATTTTCTTCCACCTGCTGCAGGACAATACAGCTAATCAGCACCTGTAAACTCAGCAAAACTCCTTTGGGAAGCAAAACCAAACAGACAAGTCCAATTCCAAGGGTGGCGCCAATGCCGGGAATGAGATCAAAGCTGCCAGCAATGGCTGCCAATGCTAAGGTGTAGGGCACCTGGAGAATCAAGAGCACCACAAAAACAGAGGCGCCAAAAAATAGCGAAAGTAGAAAACGCCCCCAAAAAAAGCCCAGAAAATTTCGCCTTAAGGCTAAGGGCAAGCGCTCGCGCCACGGCTCGGACAAAAAGCTCAATAGATACTGCCACAGGGGTTCCCCCTCCAGCAGCATGAAGAAAGTAATCACAGCAATAATGATGCCGCCCAGAAAGAGACCAAACACTGACTGGAGTTTGCCAAAGCCAAACTGAATGCCCGCAAGCGTAAAGTTGCGCAATTCTGACTCCAGTTGCTGGAAATTAATGTCCAGATTCCAGCGGCGGAGAAACTGCTGCATGTTCTCAAGGGACTCAATCCACAGATCAATTTGCTCAGGCAAATTGGTGATTAGCTCTTGTAACTGGCCAATGATTGCCAAGCCGAGGGTAATTCCTAGCCCGATCAAAATAGCAAGTGTGCCAAGAAAGACAACCGTCACTGCAACCCCATGGGGGAGATACCTCTTGAGCCAGCCCACGGGATAGTTGAGCAAAAACGCCAAAATAGCGGCAAAAAGAAAAACTAGCAAAACGTAGGCAAAGTAGGACAACAGTTGCACCCCAATCCAGCCGAGGGCAAAAAGTAAAAGTAGGCGCCACAGGCGGCGGTTTTCAAGGCGATCGAACCAATTGAACATAGATTGCATCAGCAAGCTTGCAATGCCTTGACTATAGCCTACAGAGGGAATTGTGCGGCCTCCAGCCGATTTTAGGCTAACCCACTCAAGATTGGGGTCGGACACCGGGCCCCTGGGGGGGGCAGCTATACTTTGCCAAAGGGCTTTATTCCCCTTGCTTTACAGTCGGTCTGCACCTTTGGGATCATAGGATAAGGGTCTCAATTGTGTGGAGTAAGTTGGCGTGGATGACCACAGTTGGCAAACCAGTTCCCAGTGGATCATGGTGGGTCTGTTGCTCTTGTTTGCGATCGCCCACAGTGGATTGGCTAGCCTCCGCTCCTGGGCAGAAAAGCGAGTGGGTGCCCGCCTTTATCGCATTTTTTTTGCCCTTGTGAGCTTGCCCTTAGCCACCCTTTTGATTCTCTACTTTTTGGCACATCGCTACGACGGCGTCCAGCTGTGGCAACTCCAGGGGGTGCCGGGTATGGGGGCACTGGTGTGGAGCTTATCGGCAGTCTCGTTTCTCTTCCTCTATCCAGCCACCTTTAACTTGCTAGAAATTGCCGCCGTGCAAAAGCCAGAGATTCACCTCTATGAAACGGGGATTATTCGCATTACCCGCCACCCGCAGTTGTGGGGACAAGTCCTCTGGTGTGTGGCCCATACTCTGTGGTTGGGGACCTCCTTTACCCTGTTGACTTCCCTAGGTCTAATTGCCCACCACTGCTTTGGCGTTTGGCATGGCGATCGCCGTTGGTACGCACGGCATGGCGAGGCTTTTACCGCCCTGAAAGCTCGCACCTCAATCCTCCCCTTCAAGGCCATTTGGGAAGGCAAACAACAGTTGGTGTGGCAGGAATTTTTGCGCCCCGCCTATGGGGGAGTGGCCATTTTTGTTGCGTTGCTGTGGTGGCTGCACCCCTACTTTTACCGTGTCACCCCTCAAATCTTGCCCTTTTAGCGTTTCCTGTAGAAATTGCGCATAATTGAGGTTAGAGATATCCCGTTTCAGGCAAGTTTTTTCCACCCGTGTCCCCCCTCTTTTCTTTCCCCCCTTCTGCTGCTGAATCTCGCCTTCCTCGTCTTTTCAATCAATTGCAACCGCCCCCCGAAACCGTCGTACTCCTCTTGGCAGTACTGATCGGCGGTAGTTCGGGGCTAGGCGTGCTGTTGTTTCGTTATCTTATTGAAACAATTCATCACATTGCCCTCGAAGATTTCATGGGCATTATCGGGGGATGGGGGAGTTGGACACTCGCCTGTGTCCCTGCGTTGGGGGGCTGGCTGGTGGGGACAATCCGCTGGTTGGTTCAGGACTTTAGTCCCAACCTGATGTCACTGATGGGGACTGTAGAAGCTGGCAAGGAAATTCCCTTCATTCGACCTATTGCCAAAACCCTTGCAGCGGCGATTTCCCTCGGCACAGGTGCCTCCCTCGGTCCAGAAGGCCCCAGTGTGGAAGTGGGCGCCAATCTCGGCATTCTCTTGGGTCAAGCGCTGAAGGTTTCGCGAGGGCGGCAAAAGTTACTCCTCGGTGCAGGAGCAGCGGCAGGTTTGGCAGCCGGCTTCAATGCCCCGATCGCTGGCGTCTTCTTTGCTCTAGAGGTGGTTTTAGGAACCACGTTTGAAACAACGGCTGTAAGTGTAGTGCTGTTAGCAGCTGTTATTTCTGCCCTCATTACCCAGATTGGCCTAGGTTCCCAACCTGCCTTTGATTTGCCGACCTATGAGGTGCGCAGTTCCCTAGAGCTGCCTTTGTACCTAGGTTTGGGGCTTCTCGCCTACGGTGTTGCCGTCGCCTATACTCAGTTGCTTCGGTGGTTACCCCTGATCTTTCAGGGCAAAATTGCCCCACTGCAGTGTTTAGGCCGCATTCCCCTACCGCTGCGTCCCCTTGTGGGGGGGCTGTGTGTTGGCTTGGTTGCCCTGCACTTACCCCAAGTACTAGGAATTGGCTATGAGACAGTAGAAGCCATTCTGCGGGATGTCCACTTTCCCTTGGGGCTCCTATTGGTGTTGCTCTTGGCCAAGATGGTGTTGACGGCGGTGAGCTTAGGCAGTGGTTTGATTGGCGGTATCTTTGCACCGGCTCTCTTTTTGGGAGCCTCCTTGGGTGCTGCTTATGGTAAGGTGTTGCCCCTCCTGCTACCGATGTTTGCTGATAGTATTGCTACTCCTGCCGCCTACGCAACGGTGGGAATGGCAGCGGTTCTTGCCGCCAGTGTCAATGCTCCCTTGACGGCGATTTTGCTGCTCTTTGAAATGACGCGGGACTATCGGATTATCCTACCCCTGATGGCCGCAGTGGGTCTAAGTGTCTGGTTAATGAATAGTTTTCAAAAACGGCAGGAACTGCCGCCATTGGCAGTCAGGGTTCAGTCTCAGGAAGCGGAGCCAGAGGAGAGTTTAGCTAATCTTTCGGTTGCCGAAGCCATGCAGTCCAATGTGCTGTTGTTAAATGAAACGATTCCTCTGGTGGTTGCAGGGCTGCAACTCATTGAAAGAAAAGCCTACTGTTCATTTGTGATTGACAATCAACAGCAACTGGTTGGCCTTCTCACGCTGGGGGATGTTAACCGCGTGCTTGCCCGTTGGGAGGCCGATCAGGAAACCACCGCTTATCAGACGCAAACGGTGGGCGCTGTGTGTACGCGTAACCTACTGCTTGCCTATCGGGATGAACCGCTAAAGGATGCCCTAGATCGCATGGGGGCGCGGGATTTGCGGCAGTTGCCAGTGGTGGATCGCAACAACCCGCAACAGGTTTTGGGACTGCTCACCAGAGAAGATATTCGCCTTGCCTACTATTTGGATCAGACGCGGCGTAAGCTACTGCCCTACCTAGAGCGAGCAATGTTATCTATGCCTTCAGAACCGGTGGCTTCCGATTTGCTGCAGACTTTCCATTAACTGGGCGCGCAGGTGAATGACTTCGCCAATGACAATTAGAGCAGGGGTTTGAATTTTTGCCGCCTCGCAGGTGGCGATCGCTCGTTCCAATGTTGTCACCACCACCCGTTGCTGCGGTGTGGTTCCCGATTCAATCAAGGCTAAGGGGGTCTGGGGCGATCGCCCACCCGCTATCAGTTGCGGCACAATCTCCCCTAAGTGGTGAAGTCCCATGTAGATCACAATCGTATCTACCGCCGTAGCCAGCGCCGACCAATTGACCCGCGGTTGATAGCGGCCCGCAGACTCATGGCCTGTGACAAAGACCACCGAAGAACTCAAATCCCGATGGGTCAGGGGAATCTGCGCATAGGCTGGGGCAGCCACGCCACTGGTGATCCCCGGCACCACTTCCACAGTAATGCCTGCCTGCACCAATGCCAGATACTCTTCACCGCCCCGGCCAAAGACAAAGGGATCGCCCCCCTTAAGGCGCACAATGACCGCATGGCGCTTTGCCAAATCAATCAACAGGCGACAAATCTCAGCCTGGGAAAGAGTGTGATTCCCCCGCCGCTTGCCCACATGAATTTTTTCTGCTTGTGGGTTAATCAAGCCAAGAATTTCGGGGCTAATCAGCGCATCGTAGAGCACCACATCTGCCCATTCCAGCAGTGTCTTGGCACGCACCGTCAGTAGTCCCACATCTCCCGGCCCTGCGCCCACCAAATATACTTTTCCGATCAATTGGGATGAACTCATTCTTGAATAAGACCCTGTGTCACGGTTTCTACCTGCTGAGGAGCTAGAGGAGTTTACTCAACACTCACCATTTCTGCCGGTAGCGCTTCCCACCCTTGTCCCTTGCGTACCAGTAGCGGTGGTTCGACGGTGAGATCAAGGATACTCGACGTTTGCTGTCCCGGCGGCTCCCCCGTATCAATAATCAAATCCACCTGTTTGTCAAAGACATCGAAGAGATCTGCGGTATTCACATAATAGGTTTCGTCCTCGGGCAACCGTGCCGAGGTGGAAATAATGGGATTACCCAAGGCGGTCAACAGCGCTTGGCTTACGACGTGGTTAGGTACACGAATCCCCGTCGTTTTGCGTTTGGGATTTTGGACAAGGCGGGGCACCAGTTTAGTAGCCGGCAGCAAAAAGGTGTAGGGTCCCGGAATCAGGCGACGCATGAGGCGGTAAGCGGAATCGCTGACATAGGCATACTGGGCAATGTTGGAGAGAGAAGAGCACAAAAAGGTGACAGGTTTATCGTTGGAGAGTTGCTTGAGGTGGCGTACCCGTTGCACCGCTGCTTTGTGGTTCATATCGCAGCCAATGGCATAGACTGTATCGGTGGGGTAGAGCATGACTGCCCCTTCTTTGAGAGCCTCAACAATCTGGGCGATCGCGCGGGGTTGGGGGTTAACAGGATGAAGTTCAAAAATCGCTGCCATTAAAGAATCCACAAGGGCACTGCTGCCATAGCGTAGTTTTAGTTTAACGGCAAGGCATGGGCGAACGCACCTCCGAGGACTATTAGCCCTATTGACATCCTTCCCGGCCTGAAAGCCGGAGAAGTTCCTGCTTCCCACCGCCCACGCGGTTCGATATGCGGGAATGAGGCGGCTCATGGCCTACTGCGCTTTTCATGCCGACGGAAGCTGTGGTCGCCGTCCTAGGTTGCTTCAAGTTGTGACGGTGCGCCGATTTCCATCGTGCGCCAATACATCGAGAGCAGCGGACGCCACACTGAAAACGAGCCGAAGGCAGACAAGGAGTTCAGTTTTCTTGGCTTGCCAGGTTGCCTAGGGCTGCTGAAAGTCCCCGACTTCAGTCGGTGGAAAGTTTACGTGTTGACCTAGCTGATCTATTGGGATGACGCGCCCTAGCACCAAGAGGGGTAACATCCACTGTTAAAATTTGTGATGGGTTATGCATCCGTGCAGCATTTTTGCCCTTAGGAGAGAACGAATTTGAGCGAAGCAGCTGTTGCCATTGTTACCGGTGCCTCACGGGGAATTGGTCGGGCGATCGCCCTTGAACTGGCGAAGGAGGGAGCTACGGTGGTTGTCAACTACGCCCGTTCGGCTGAGGCCGCCCTTGAAGTAGTGCAGACTATTGAACAACAAGGGGGAAAAGCCATTCCCATTGCTGCTGACGTTTCTATCCCTGAGCAAGTGGATGCCCTAGTGGCAAAAACACTGGAAACCTACGGCCGTGTGGATGTCTTGGTCAACAATGCCGGTATTACCCGCGACACACTGCTGCTGCGCATGAGCCTTGAGGACTGGCAGGCGGTGATTAACCTCAACCTGACCGGCGTTTTCCTGTGTACTCGTGCGGTGAGTAAGTTAATGCTCAAGCAAAGGCGGGGACGGATTATCAACATTGCGTCTGTAGCAGGACAAATGGGCAACCCCGGCCAAGCCAACTACAGTGCTGCCAAAGCGGGCGTAATTGGCTTTACGAAAACCGTTGCCAAGGAGTTAGCCAGTCGGGGCATTACTGTCAATGCTGTTGCCCCCGGCTTTATTGCTACGGAGATGACAGCGGGTCTAAAAGCCGAAGAAATTCTTAAATTTATTCCTCTGGGGCGGTATGGCGAACCCATGGAAGTGGCGGGCATGGTGCGCTTTTTGGCCTTGGATCCAGCAGCCGCCTACATTACGGGGCAAGTCTTCAATGTGGATGGTGGTATGGTAATGGCCTAAATGGCTTGGAGTAGTGCAGCAACCCATGACCGACGCAATTACCCTTCCCAGTCAATATAATCCCAAGCAAACCGAAGCCAAGTGGCAACAGCTTTGGGAGCACAGCGGTGTTTTTCACGCTGATCCCAACCGTCCTGGTAAACCCTACTGCATTGTCATTCCACCCCCCAATGTCACCGGCAGTCTGCACATGGGGCACGCCTTTGAGCATGCCCTAATTGATGTCTTGGTTCGTTACCACCGCATGATTGGCCGCAATGTCCTCTGGCTGCCAGGGACAGACCACGCCAGTATTGCTGTCAGCACTATTTTGGATCAACAGTTGCAGGCGGAGGGCACCAACCGCTTTGCCCTTGGACGAGAGGCCTATCTCCAGCGGGCATGGGCGTGGAAAGAGGCATCGGGAAATACAATTGTCAGCCAAATTCGCCGCTTAGGTCTATCGGTGGATTGGTCGCGGGAGCGCTTCACCATGGACGAGGGACTGTCGCGGGCAGTGCTGACCGCCTTTAATTCCCTCTACGACGCAGGGCTAATCTATCGCGGTAAGTATTTGGTGAACTGGTGTCCCGCCAGCCAATCGGCAGTCTCGGACTTGGAGGTGGAAAACCGGGAGGTGCAGGGGCATCTCTGGTATTTTCGCTATCCGCTGGCGGATGGCTCAGGATATTTGGAGGTGGCGACAACCCGTCCGGAAACGATGCTGGGGGATACGGCGGTGGCAGTTCATCCGGAGGACGATCGCTACCGACATTTCATTGGTAAAACAGTACGCCTGCCCCTAGTGAATCGAGAAATTCCCGTGATTGGCGATCCGTTGGTGGATCCGACGTTTGGCACTGGCTGCGTCAAGGTCACCCCCGCCCATGATCCCAACGACTTTCTCATGGGGCAACGCCATCACCTACCGATGATTAACCTGATGAATAAGGATGGCACCCTCAATGAGAATGCAGGGGAATTTGCCGGTTTGGACCGCTTTGTGGCTCGCAAGCAGGTGGTGGCTCGCCTAGAGGCAGAGGGCTTTTTAGTACGGGTGGAGGATTACAAACATACGGTTCCCTATAGCGATCGCGGCAAAGTGCCCATTGAACCCCTGCTTTCTACCCAGTGGTTTGTGAAAATTCGTCCCTTGGCAGATGCTGCCCTCAAGGCGCTGGATCACAAGCACTCCCCCCGCTTTATCCCCGATCGCTGGGCCAAGGTCTATCGCGATTGGCTGGTGAATCTGCGGGATTGGTGTATCTCGCGGCAACTGTGGTGGGGGCATCAAATTCCCGCTTGGTACGTGGTCAGTGAAACCAACGGTGAAGTGCGCGATGACACTCCCTTTGTGGTAGCGATGAATGAAACGGAAGCGCGCGCCAAGGCGATCGCCCAATTTGGCCAGGAGATTCAACTCCAGCAGGATGAGGATGTCCTAGATACTTGGTTTTCCTCTGGCCTATGGCCTTTTTCTACCCTAGGCTGGCC
Source organism: uncultured Thermosynechococcus sp. (assembly GCF_937958135.1). Lineage (NCBI taxonomy): Bacteria > Bacillati > Cyanobacteriota > Cyanophyceae > Acaryochloridales > Thermosynechococcaceae > Thermosynechococcus > uncultured Thermosynechococcus sp. The sequence continues at coordinate 12,587 of NZ_CALGOG010000041.1, forward strand.
TGAGGACACCCCCGACTATCGCCGCTATTACCCCACCACCACCCTTGTTACAGGGTTTGACATCATCTTTTTCTGGGTGGCACGGATGACCATGCTGGGGCAGTACCTCACCGGAAAAATCCCCTTCCGCGATGTCTATATCCATGGCTTGGTGCGGGATGAAAACAACAAAAAAATGTCCAAGTCCGCCAACAATGGCATTGACCCGCTCATTCTCATTGACAAATACGGCACCGATGCCCTCCGCTACAGCTTGGTCAAGGAAGTGGTGGGTGCCGGTCAGGATATTCGCCTAGCCTACAATCGCAAGACCGATGAGTCGGCCACAGTCGAGGCCGCCCGCAACTTTGCTAACAAACTTTGGAATGCTTCCCGCTTTGTCCTGCTGAATCTGGAGGGACAAACCCCCGCCCAGTTGGGAACACCGCGGCGGCGGGATCTAGCAGCTAGCGATCGCTGGATTCTCAGTCGCTACCATACGACCGTTCAAACCACCCGCCAGCGGATTGAAAGCTATGGCCTTGGGGAAGCCGCTAAGGGACTCTATGAATTCATCTGGGGTGATTTCTGCGACTGGTACATTGAACTGGTCAAGCCGCGTTTGCAAGGAGAAAACCCCAAGGCCAAGCGCACCGCTCAGCAGGTGCTGGCTACCGTGCTGGATGGCACCCTGAAGTTGCTCCATCCTTTTATGCCCCACATTACTGAGGAAATCTGGCACACATTGCATCAAGTGGAAGACAGCGAAGTTTTGGCGGTGCAACCCTACCCGAAAGTAAACCGCCGCGCTATTGATCCTGAGCTGGAAGCCCAATTTAGCCTTTTAATTGAAACGATCCGCACCATTCGGAATCTACGGGCAGAGGCGGGGATTAAACCCGGAGTCTATGTGAGTGCTCTGATTGAAGCCAGTGCCGAGGAAGAGCCGATTTTTGAAGCCGGGGCTGCCGATATTCAACATTTGGCTCGTCTGGAATCGCTGACGATTGGCAGCGGACTGCAAATTCCCTCGCAGGTCTTTAGTGGTGTGGTGGGCAAGAGTGAGGTGCTCATTCCCCTCGCGGGGGTCGTGGATGTGGCGGCCTTGGCGACTAAACTCCAGAAGGAGAGCGATCGCCTAACGGGGGAAATCCAGTCTTTAACGGCTCGCCTCAACAACCCCAACTTTGTCCACAAAGCCCAACCCGAGGTAGTAGCCACAGCCCAAGCCCAACTGGCCGCTGCCCAGCAACAACTGACCATTATCGAACGCCGACTCCAGTCCCTGACTGTCCATCCTTAAACCCAGCAGTGCCATGATGACGGTAAAGGGGAGGCAATTAAAATGATCCGAGAACGGGATGCCCAAACAAAAAATAGGGAGGCAACGCCCCCCTGAACTGCAATTCAACTGCAATGAACTGAGAAGGTCTCAGCCTTAATAGCGATAGCCACTGTAGCCGCTGTTGGCCTGATTGGGCTTATAGACAATGAAGCTCATCACTTGACACTGTTTAATGTTGTCAAAGGCCACCACGCGGATGAAACAGTTGGGATACTCAGAACGGCACTGCTGTACCTCATTGAGTACCTCTTGGGCATTGGTGCAGTTAAAGAGGGGCAGCTTCCACATTGTCCAGTAGCGAATTTCTGCATCAGAGCTTTCGTTAAACTCCACGCAAGGATGGTAGCCCTGATCAATGGCGTACTGGATTTGGCGGGCAATTTGGGCGTCACTAAGGGGAGGCAGGTAGGAGAAGGTTTCGTAACGACGCTCTTTGGGTAGGGTCTTCATAGCTTCCTCAATTGGTTCACAATTAACACAGTTAACAACTTATTCAGGAGTTTCGCGGTTGTTGCTCTCAACATTGGCGTCAGACACTTGGGTCATCCGCTCCAGTTGTTGACAGCGGTGTTGTAAATTGGCCTGCTGGATGCCAGTCCGCAGCATTTCCGGTAGGTAGTCTGCCACCATTTCCGCGAGATGTTCGCGCACCGTAAGAATGCGAAAACCGAGATCGGGCTGTTCGCGAAAGAGGGCTTCCAAGTAGCGCTCGCCATCTTGGATACTTTCTTGACTCGTGAACTGGTGCAGCCAGAGGGATCGCGGTGGATCAGTCTCGGCCAACTGCCCGATCACGGTTCGCACGGCCTGATAGGTTAAGTAACTAATCAGGGTTTTGGTGGTTTGCTTCGCAATGTGCTTGACATCCATAGACCTGCGGGGAAATCGTTGCCACAGCTTCGATTGAACCCCATTTACCCCACCTAGATTGTGTCCTGCGCCTCAAACTCGAATTTGATTTCCTTCCAGAGTTCGCAGGCGGCAGCCAGTTCAGGACTCCAGCGGGCAGCTTCACGGATGATGTCGCCGCCTTCGCGCATGAGATCGCGGCCTTCATTGCGAGCTTGGATACAGGCTTCAAGTGCCACGCGGTTGGCCGTTGCCCCCGGTGCATTGCCCCATGGGTGACCCAAAGTGCCACCGCCAAATTGCAGCACGGCATCATCGCCAAAAATGTCCACCAAGGCTGGCACGTGCCAGACGTGAATACCGCCGGAGGCAACCGCCATCACCCCTGGCATTGAGGCCCAATCTTGGGTGAAGTAAATGCCACGGGAGCGATCTTGCTCAATGTAATTTTCCCGCAGCAAATCCACAAAGCCCAGGGTGACGGCCTTATCCCCTTCGAGTTTACCGACCACCGTACCCGTGTGGATGTGATCACCGCCGGACATCCGCAGGCACTTGGCCAGGACTCGGAAGTGAATCCCATGGTTTTTCTGGCGGTCAATCACTGCGTGCATGGCGCGGTGAATGTGCAGGAGCACCCCGTTATCGCGACACCACTTAGACAAGGTGGTATTAGCTGTAAAGCCGGCGGTGAGGAAGTCGTGCATGATGATGGGCATTCCCAGCTCTTTTGCAAACTCTGCCCGTTTTAACATTTCTTCGCAGGTCGCAGCGGTCACGTTCAAGTAGTGACCTTTGATTTCGCCGGTTTCTGCTTGGGCTTTGTGAATAGCATCAGCAACAAACAGGAAGCGATCGCGCCAGCGCATGAAGGGTTGACTGTTGACGTTTTCATCGTCTTTGGTGAAGTCCAACCCACCGCGCAGTGCTTCATAAACTGCACGACCGTAGTTTTTTGCCGACAGACCCAGCTTGGGCTTAATTGTGCAGCCCAAAAGCGGACGACCATACTTGTTGAGTTTATCGCGCTCCACCTGAATGCCGTGGGGCGGGCCTTGGAAGGTCTTCAAGTAGGCCACCGGCAGACGCAAATCTTCTAAGCGCAGAGCTTTGAGAGCCTTAAAGCCAAAGACGTTGCCGACAATCGAGGTGAGGAGGTTCGTCACCGAACCTTCTTCAAACAAATCAAGGGGATAGGCAATGTAAGCAATAAACTGATTATCTTCCCCCGGCAGCGGTTCGATGTCGTAGCAGCGCCCCTTATAGCGATCCAAGTCGGTGAGCAGGTCAGTCCACACTGTGGTCCAGGTGCCGGTGGAGGATTCTGCAGCAACGGCTGCGGCGGCTTCCTCAAAGGGCACCCCTGGCTGTGGGGTCACACGGAAAGCCGCCAGAATATCAGTATCTTTGGGAGTGTAATCGGGGGTGTAGTAGGTCAGGCGGTAGTCCTTTACCCCTGCCTCATACCCAGCTTTCTGGGATTTCGATTGCGTGTAGGCCATAGACGTTGTTCCTCTTTAACGGTTAGTGTGCCAGATAGAGCAGTCTCTACGGGCAACTTTTGCAATGGGTAATATGAACGCTACGATTCCCCCAAATGGGGCAAAACTTAGCAATAGGGGACTCGGCGAGATGATAAAACCACCCACAAGCCTTTAGTGTTGTCGTAGGTCTTATGCTTAAGCATCAGCTTAGTTGATACCCAATGCAATAACTTTTGCTTTGGAGATTCTTAATTATTCTATAGGTTTGAGTTATCAATCTTTAGAATTGTTTATGGGTTTCTAATCAGAAGGATATAATCCTAGTCTGATCTCTATCAAAAAATGACTAATCATTGCCTTAAATCAATTTAACAGCACCCATGGGGGCGATCGCTCTATTGTTCTTCAAAGAAAGAGGGTGGAATTTCTATGAGTTCAATAATTCAGTGGTATCCCGGCCACATTGCCAAAGCAGAACGTGCCCTCAAGGAACAGCTCAAACAAGTGGACGTCATCTTAGAAGTGCGGGATGCGCGGATACCCCTCGCCAGTTGCCATCCCCAAATTCGGCAGTGGGCCAGTGGCAAGCACCGCCTTTTGGTGCTTAATGGTATGGACAGAATTAGCGATCGCGATCGCCAGCAATGGCTGGCATGGTTTGAGGCACAGGGGGAGACGGTCTTTTTCACCAATGCGCAACGGGGTGAGGGGATTCGCCGACTCCAACAGGCGGCAGTGCAGTCTGGGGTAGCAATCAACCAGCGCCGTCAACAGCGGGGCATGCAGGTAAGAGCGGTGCGCGCCGTTGTCTTGGGGTTTCCCAATGTGGGCAAGTCAGCCCTGATTAATCGCCTCCTACAGCAGCGGGTTGTGGAAAGTGCCGCCCGTCCCGGCGTGACACGGCAGCTGCGCTGGGTGCGCTTGTCGCCCACGTTAGAACTTTTGGATGCCCCCGGTGTCTTGCCGATGAATTTTAAGAATCAAGAGGCGGCGGTAAAACTGGCCATTTGTGATGATATTGGCCAAGCGGCCTACGATCCCTGCCGGGTGGCACCGATTCTAGTGGAGTTGCTGCATCGGTTAGGACACGCCGATCGCCTTAGCGATCGCTATGGTTTAGCCGTCACCGACACGGGGGAAACCTATCTGCATGATCTCGCCCACCGCCGCTACCATGGGGACTTAGAACGGGCGGCACGACACCTGTTGCAGGACTACCGCCGCGGTTACTTGGGGGCGATCGCCCTTGAGCATCCTCCTCAGTAATATCCATGCACCCAACGCAAATGGAGACAACTGTGAAAACACCTAAAAACAGCTTGGTAGCCCCGTACTTCAGTGCGGGGTGGAAAAGCGTTAGGGCGATCACCGGTGATGTGGGTCTTCAATATATTTTTGAATTGTGGCAGCACTAACATTGCCTGCAGTACTAAAAAAGTATGAGCAACTCCAGAGGCTAGGCAAACGAGTTAGTTGTGGGAACTCTTTTTTCAAGTAGTGGTTATACTTTGCACTTTCCTTTCGCACAACTTCAATCAGAAAACCAACCGTAAGCATCGTACTCAACAGGATGTTCCATTTCAAAATGTTCCCACAACCAATCACTGCACCCGACCGTAGGCTAAACTGTCCGTATCATCCAAAGTCATTCAAAGTCATTGACGGCGGGTGAGTTCGATCGTTGCATCCTCCATAATCAAACAATCAGGGTAAAATTTCAGAAGAGGCAATAATCGGAACCCTTGAGCCAGGGATAGTTAGAGTATGAACGCCGTCGAAATTGAAGAAGCCGTTTCTAAACTGGC
>NZ_CALGOG010000042.1:0-2771 GCF_937958135.1 uncultured Thermosynechococcus sp.
AAGGATTTGCCATCAAGGCAGATAGCAGAAGTTGCACCCAAAGGACACCTGCGTATCAATCGGTAACCCATGCTAAGGGGTGAGTTGCCCCCTAGGTTTGCATAGGTTGTTAGCAATACTAAACTAGCTTACCCCAAAGGGAGAGCAGCGCAGCTCATCTCTCCTCGGTTACTGCCGCTAGGAATGTCGTAGGGGAAGTGAATCACTGGTGATCCCTAGGGGCGATCGCCAGCAGGGGAGGCTCGCTCCACTTGAATTTGGGAAATGGCAAGGGTCGTACACAGGTACGTCAGCACATCCTCCGCACTCATCAGGCGCTTGAGCACTACTTGACCGATCGTAGAAGCGGGATCAGGATGACTCGGCTTGACTTCCACCATCAGCACGACATCTTCCACTTGGTACAGCCAGAGCTTTTCCTCTCCCTCTAGAATACAGAGACAGGTACGGGTAATCACGGGCGATCGCCGCCATGCTTGCTCATTCCAAAGGCCTTGGGGTTCCCACACGCGGCCAATTTGCCACCCCTCGGTGAGGAAAAAGTATTTCATGCCACAGGTAGCGATTCACTCCCTTGGGCACTGGAGATTTCCTCAGGCTCCCTGGAATTAAAACAAGCCGCCGCGATCAGCAAAAAAGGCGTTTCCGGCACGAGGGGTAAGATAAAGCCCACCACCCCAACAATTCCAAAAATCACACCAAGAACCAGAGGTGCTATATTACGGATGCTTTGAGTCACAGGCATTCCTTTCCAGTTCCCATAGGCAAGGATAATTCACCTCTACCGTAGCCTGAACCTTGCCTTTTCACAAGTTGCTGGTACTAAGTTTTATCGAGAATCGCATCCCGCAGATCCATGCCATCCATTTCTGCTTTGTAGAGGTTTGCCCCCCTAAAGTTGGCACGGCGGGCATTGGCCTTCGACATCTTGGCCGCAATGAGAACCGCATGTTCAAAATTTGCTTCAATGAGATTGGCGCTCTCGAGAATCGCTTCTTGCAAAATCGCACCCTTGAGATCGGCCAACTGTAGGTTGGCTTGAAAGAGATTGGCACGGGTAAGATTGGCATAGGCAAGGGTCGCTTCCACTAAGCTCACTCGCCGTAGGAGGGCACCCACCAGGTTGGCTTGGCGCAGGTCAGCCATCGCAATATTGGACTTGTAAAGATCGGCGCCCGCCAACGTCGCCCGTTGCAAACAGGCACCCTGCAGATCCGCCTCAATCAGGTCGCTCATGTAAAGGTTTGCACCGGCCATATAGGCATCCTTGAGTAAAGCATGCCGCAGGTCAGCCCCCGCTAAATTTGCCTGATCGAGATTGGCGTTTGCGAGATTGTACAGCTCTAGATTGGCGCCGGTTAAATCCACTTGTCCTAGATCGGGGCGAATGTCACCGCTTTGCTCCCGCCATTGATTCCAAGCAGTAACCCCCTGTTTGAGCAGCTGGAGATGTTGGGGATTGGCCACAATAGTTACCCTTGGGTACTCGAATGAGGGTATTGATAACCGTAAAAATCAATGCGATAGTCAACAATTTTCACGCCAGTTTTCGCTTCAATTTCAGCAATGAGGGAGGGAGGCAGCTCCACATGAACATCAATAATCTTCTGGCTATCCAAACAGTTCACGTGGCTATGACTATCACTGATATTGCCGTAGAGGCGCCCATCGGCTCGCTCCACGCACTCAATGATGCCATGCTCCGAGAGGGCTTCAAGATTTTGGTACACGGAGGTATGGCCGATGTCTTTGCCCGCTTGATTGAGGCGATCGTAGATTTGCCGCGCCGAGAGGTGATCTTTGGCATCCCAGAGCAGTTCGAGAATGGCTCGCCGCTGCCGACTGAGCCGCAATCCAAGGCGCTGACAGCGATCGATTGCATCCTCAAGGGAACGAATGGGGGGTAAAGAATTGGGAGCGGGAGACGTGAGCACGGCGCTATCCTAAAACAATAAAATTAAACAGTAGATTTTGCTTATGTTTGAGTAGCCTATTGCGATTAAGTCGCAGTTTTAGGGCTGTACAGCTGCTAACCTGTAGTCACTATGATAATCAATCCTCTGGTTATAATCAAATTTGCTCCTTGTCAAGGCTATCAGGAGCCGTTTGAGACAGCAAATAAAAACCCAGAAAGGCAAATATGATGGCGGCGATCGCCTTGACCACCTTCACCGGCAGCAATGTGGCAATCCCGCTGCCTAAAAGCACGCCAAAAAACGTCGTACACACCAAGCCAGAGGCAACCCCTAGAAACACGGCGGTAGCGGAGCGAGCATTACTGCCTAAAGTAATGGCCACCAGTTGACTTTTGTCCCCCAGTTCCGACAGGAAAACAATCGCAAAACTTGCGGCAAAGGATTGCCAGTCCATCCATCTCTCCAAAGGTATTGCTGCTATAGGGCAGCTTAACGATAGCCGTCATTGCCGTCAACGCGCGATCGCGGTTCAGTGTAGCAGGATCAGCTTAAAACAAGTTACAATTCTTAATACTAGTTCTGCTTATAGCTCTGTTGAAGACGGCGGAGGTGCCCATGTTGAATACCACTGATGGAACCAGCGCGATCGCACCAGACACCACCTCCTTGAGTAGTCTGGCCCAAGCTTGGGCAAAGCGCTACATCAGCAATCTTAACACCACCGCCCTTGCCGAGGATGATCCAGCAGTGGTTGCCCCGCGGCTTTTGGCCGAACTGCGTAATGCCAGTGTCAAGGCTTGGCAGCGCACCGAAGGGTTTTTGGCCGGGGAGATGATTCGCCATGGCATCCCGGCT
>NZ_CALGOG010000043.1:0-24078 GCF_937958135.1 uncultured Thermosynechococcus sp.
GCGTAGTGCAGGGTGCTTCAGCATTGATTTTAGAGTTCACAACGCTTTAATCTTAGGCCAACTACGCCCAACTCGTGCTTCCCAACTCCGGTGGAATATCTTGCCAGCGCCCTTGACCAACGGCGCGAACGGCTTCCCGCAAATCCACTGCCTTCGTATAAAGTGCCTTGCCGACGATCGCCCCTGATAAACCAGAGGGGCTTAGGGCAAAGAGACTGAGAAGATCCGTGAGGGAACTCACGCCCCCCGATGCAATGACCGGGCGATCAGTTGCCGCCAATAACTGCCGCAGTGCGGGAATATTCGGTCCTTGAAGGGTGCCATCCCGCTGAATATCGGTATAGACAAACCCCGCCACCCCCATTGCTGCCATTTTTTGGGCAAGATCTGTTGCCAGAACTGTTGAGGTTTCTAGCCAACCTCGGGTTGCCACATAGCCATTGCGGGCATCCAACCCAATCCAAATGCGTCCAGGGTATTCTGCAGCCAAATTGGCCACCAGCCGGGGATTCTCAAGCGCCACCGTGCCCAAAATGGCCCGATTGACACCCTGAAGAAAGAGATCGGCAACTGCCTGGCGCGATCGCAAGCCACCGCCTACCTGCACAGGAATTTCAAGGGAAGCAACAATTTTGGCAATGAGGTCATAGTTTCGCGGCTCTCCTGTTTTAGCAGCATCCAAGTCAACGACATGTAAGCGGGGAGCACCCAACCGTTGCCAGTAAAGGGCAACTTTTAGAGGATCATCATGAAAAACATTGACCTTGCCATAGTCCCCTTGCACTAGGCGCACACATTTGCCGTCAAGTAAATCAATGGCGGGGATAACATCCATTGGCGTTAGAAATCCTTATTGAACTGATTGAAAAATTGAAAATTTGAGCATAACTTTCAGCCTAGCACTCACAAGGGGTGAAGTGCATGGGACGATTAATATAGGGACGAGTGAACCGGTAACCCGTTCTAGGTTGAGCCAAGTGTGGGATACCTTCCAAGGGATGCAGGCCAGCCTTCAGACCCTGGAGAAAAAGCTGGATATTCACATTGCCACCGCAATGCTTTTTAGAGAGCGGACGATGGGATTCGAACCCACGGCGTTCAGCTTGGGAAGCTGACATTCTACCACTGAATTACGTCCGCACTCCTGCAATCTATTATCTTAGCACGAACTGTTGCTCTGGCGATGGTGCTCGACTGTAATGACTGTATGCACGTTGCCGCGGGGAGCGAAATCCCCCTTGATTTTCATATAGAGGGGGTCGCAAGCGGCCACAAGATCATCAAGGACTTGATTGACAGCTTCTTCATGGGAAATGTAGCGATCGCGATAACTATTGATGTAAAGCTTGATGGCTTTGAGTTCCACCACCTTCTCATGGGGAATATAACTGACATAAAGGGTGGCAAAGTCAGGATAGCCAGAAAATGGGCACTTACAGGTAAACTCCGGAAGTGTGATGTCAATGGTGTATTGCCGTCCAGGACGCGGATTGGGAAAGGTAATCAGTTGACCTTCCTGAATGGCGCGTTCACCGTACTTCATTTCTGAGGTTTGCATTGCTTTCATTCCAACAGGTTGGGAGTGACATTCTTCCTAAACTTTATCAAGATTTAAGTTCCTCGGCTCCTGACACCAACGTTCTCGGGAGAGAATAGGGGAAAGAGGTTACTGAGATGAGATTGCTATGGAACGCTATCAGCCAAATGGAACCCCTCTCTCAGAGGCCGATAAAGCAGAACTGGCCCAACTAAAGCAACTTCTAGAGCGGGCGATCGCCGATGGGGTATTGACTGCCGATGAAATGGCACAGATCAAGCGCCAAATGAGTGCCGATGGCAAAGTCACCTATGAAGAGCTAGAGCTTTACCGGCAGTTTGTTGAGGAGAAAATCCGTAAGGGACTTTTGGTGCGGGAAATCCGCTAGCACCTTAGACTCTAGACTTTGTAGGGAATGTTGGTGTCCTGAAAGGAGTGGGCTGGATTTAGTCCCATCAGGATGACAGTGTCAATGACGTGGATGATACCGTTTTCCGCTTCAATATCAGGGGCAAGAACAGTGGCATTTTTCACTTCTAAAGGATTGTCGCCATGAATAGGTATGGTGGAACCTTCAAGGGAAGTCACAATCCCCATCTTTTTGAGATCGGCGGCCTTGTAGGCGCCAGCAAGCACGTGGTACTTGAGAATCCGCGCTAATTGAGGAGGGTTTTGCACAAGGGAGGTAATGGTGCCATCGGGCAGCTTGGCAAAAGCGTCATCATTGGGGGCAAAGACAGTAAAAGGCCCCGGCGATTGCAGGGCTTCCACCAGATTGGCCACTTTCACAGCAGTCACGAGTGTGGAAAAGCCGGGAGTATTCACTGCAATATCAACAATGGTTGCCATAGGAGCCTACCCGAAAATGCGATGAGAATGCACAACAAGGGTTTGCGATCGCCCCATTATCAAAGCAATCGAGATGATAACAAACGCTAGAATTAGCATACTGAACCCGTGTCCTAGTTGCCAGTGATCGCTGGTGTCGGCCCGATAGGGAGATTTAATTATGACAATCGCGTCTGCTAATCCCACAACCGCTGACTATCAAAACGGGGGGTCATTATAGCAATCCCTAACTAGCGGCATAAAATTTCCATTCGCGATCGCCCTTGAGTTCTAAAACGTATTTGTGGTACTGCCGCAGGCTCTCACGGTGACCTACACTGATGTAGTTGCGAGCTATACGCTGGATATGCTCGTAAACCTTTTTCTCATTGGCTAAATCTAGGGCACTGGTGGCTTCATCCAAAATAGCGTAGGGACGGTGATTCAGCAGGAGACGGGCGATCGCCAGTCGTTGCTGCTCCCCAAGGGAGAGTACATCATCCCACGCCAATTCCACATCGAGGCCACCCACCCGATCCGGCAAATGGGCCAAGTTGACCTCGTCAAGAGCGCGCAAAAGGATGTCATCCGGTGTCTGGCGATCGCCCCCAGGATAGAGCAGTTGCGTACGCAGCGTCCCCAGCACCATGTAAGGGCGTTGGGGCAAAAAGAGCACTTCCTCTACGGGTGGGCGAATAATCCGACCGCTGCCCGTTTGCCAGAGTCCGGCGATCGCCCGCAATAGCGAACTTTTCCCGACCCCACTCGGCCCCATGATCACCACACTTTCGCCCGCCTCAAGGGCAAACGTAACATCCTCCACCAGCCGCCGTGCCAAATTTGGCGTATCCACAGTCACATGTTCTAGGGCAATGTAAGGCTTCTCCACCAGCTCAATTTGGGACTGGGGTGGCAGGGGTGGGGTGGTCAGTACCTCATCAAACTCCGCCAAACGCTCAATCCCCGCAATAAAGCCCGTGAGGTTCGTAAACTGGTTCACAATAATCGAGAGCGCCCCCAGCACCTGAGAGAAGGCAAAACTGGCTTGACTAATCGCACCAAAGTCAATCTCACCGGCAAAGTAACGGGGAGCAACCACAGCCGCCGGCACAATGACCACAAAGTAGTTGTAGGCTGTAGTGAAGAACTCAAGATTTCGCTGCCAGCCAATCAAAAGGTTAAAGTTGCGCAGTACCTCTAGAAAACGCTGCCGCACCTGCACCGCCTCTTGACCCTCACCGCGATAAAAGGCAATGGACTCCGCGTTATCGCGCACATGGACAAGGCCATAACGAAAATCCGCTTCCCGTCGCAGTTGGTTAAAATTCAGCCAAATTAAGCGCTGACCAATCAGGACGGTGAGGATTGTGCCAATAACGGCATAGCCGACGAGGGTCAAAGTTAGAGTTCGGGAAATACTCCAGAGAATGCCACTAAAGGCAATGAGGTCAATAATTTCCCCGAGAATGATCAGCAAAAACTGGAGCGAGGTTTGGGTAAATGAGCGCACATCCTCACTAATCCGTTGGTCGGGATTATCAATCTCCCCTTGGTTCTCAATCGCGTAGTAGGCGCGGTTTTGAAAATAGCGATCTAAAAAGTGACGGGTGAGCCAATCCCGCCAGCGTAGCCCTAGATATTCGCGTACATAGCGATAAATGACAACAATAGGCGTCCCCACCACAAACACACCAGCATAGACCCAGAGAAACCGCCAGTAGGTCTCGGCATTTTTCTCCGCCAGTGCCGTTTGGAAGAAACGCCCCACAAAGCTAATAATCACGTTGAGGCCACTCACAGACAGAGAGAGCATCAAGAGTAATCCCAACAGTGCCCACGCCTGCCAACGGGGGAGCAGGGCTTGTCGCAGCAGCACAAAGACTCCTAGAGGGACGATTACGGTGCTAAGGAGGAGATTGCGACTAAGGGGGTGTGCCCACAGGGATTGGATCATCTCCATGAGACCGCCGGCAATTTGACCCATCAGTTCGGGGGCAAGGGCATTGAGGCCAAAGGTGACTGCTGCCGTCAGGCCAAAGAGGAAACCAAACATGAGGGCAATCACTAGAAAAAGCAGCAGAATAAAGATCACACTGCTGCCGCGGCGATCGCGAGGGAAGAAATAGGGTTGGGCAATCCGCAGAAACTGCTCCCAAACAAGAAGATTAAAGCGATGGGTCGGCTGTGACATTGGCTGGTTCCCTAAAGGTGGCAAGGGGCTACAGGCCTACTATTGTAGTGGCGACAACTGCGGAGAAAAACGGATGGCCAACAAAAAGAGACCACCGACCATCTCACGGGTTTCTCCCTGGCTTTATTGGGGACTGTGGCCAATTTACCATCTGTTTTTGCCCCTCTACTTTTCGCAAATCAGGGTTATTGGGCGAGAGCAGTTACCGAAAGAGGGAGGATTTGTCCTTGCGCCTAAACACTACAGCCGTTGGGATCCGGTACTATTGCCCTCTTTGGGACCTTATCAACTGCGCTTTATGACTAATGCTCTTGAGTTTAGAGGGATTCAAGGTTGGTTTATTCGGCACCTAGGGGCCTTTGCGGTGAATCTCAACCATCCCCAACCCAGCAGTTTGCGCCATGTGCTGGAGATTCTCAACGCCGGCCAGCCCTTGGTGATTTTTCCCGAAGGGGGAATTGTCCGCGACCAAGTGGTGCGTCCCCTAAAACCCGGCCTTGCTCGCCTTGTCCTACAGGTGGATCGCCCCCTACCGATTTTTCCCGTTGGCATTGCCTACAATCCGCAGCCACAGTTTCGTGCCCGTGTGGCTCTCTGGATTGGATCGCCTCTCTGGACGCCCGCTGAACGCGAGGGTAACCTCAAACAACAGGCACAGGAATTAACTCAGCAGCTTGAAGCAGCCCTGCATGCAGCCGTGCTTGAGGCTCACAAATGTGCGCGATTATAGGGCTAACAGAACCGGTTTGTAACTAATCATACAATTGGCCTGGGCGAAGAGAATTTTGTAGAATAAAGGTAAGATTGAATCCCTCCTCAAGAGTCTCAATCGTGATATTTTCCAACCTTCGAGCGAGCGATCGCCCCCCATATTGGCATACTTAAAAACTTTTCATTAAGTTAGGCAAAGTTAGGCAACTACCGCCAATCCTAAAAGTTAATTAAGACAGCGTGCAAATCGGTCTTCTGCTTTTATGCTGAAATTAAAGTTTTGCAAGGGACGGCACGATAGAGCCTTTTCCACAAGGATAGAAAAAGCTCAATTAGAAAAAGGCCGTAGGCAAGACGGCAGGAGTAATTGAAAAATGAGTTTTGGCAAAGGGAGATTCTTTCTTAAGAGCGATTAAATTCTTAGGCAGATTCCCGTCAACCCCATAAAAGTTATTCCAAGCGCTCTGTTGTCACCGAGGTTCCAATGATGGTTTCCACACTCCCTGAAAAACAAGCCGAAAGCCAAAAGGTGACAGGTTACATTCACTCCGTTGAAACCTGTGGCACAGTGGATGGCCCCGGCCTTCGCTATGTGATTTTTACCCAAGGGTGTCCGCTGCGCTGTCTATACTGTCACAATCCCGACTGCCGTGAACCCTATCAAGGCAAGCGGGTAACTGTGGATGAACTGATTGCCGATATTCAGCACTATCAATCCTACCTGCGCCATGGGGGGGTAACGGTCAGTGGCGGCGAACCCCTAATGCAGCCGGAGTTTGTCCGTGAAATTTTTGAGCGCTGCCATGAATTGGGATTGCACACTGCCCTGGATACGTCGGGCTATGTGATCTTGGAGGTGGCCAAACCGGTTGTGGCGGCAACGGATCTGGTTCTACTGGACATTAAATCCTTTCTGCCAGACCTCTATCGGCGGGTGACGGGTGTCGCGATTACCCCCACCTTGGAGTTGGCCAAGTACCTGGATGAGATCCATAAACCCACGTGGATCCGCTTTGTTTTGGTGCCGGGGCTGACGGATGATCCCGAAAATATCCGCGGATTGGCGCAATTTGTGGCGGGTCTGCATAACGTGGAGAAAGTGGAGGTGTTGCCCTTTCACAAAATGGGGGAATACAAGTGGCGGCAATTAGGCTTGCCCTATGAACTCTTTGATACACCGGCGGCGAGTCCCGCAGATGTCCGGCGGGCGATCGCCCTCTTCCGTGAATATGATCTCAACGTTCAATAACTTGCCCATTTAAGAAATTTCTTTCCTTAAGGAGTCGCCCATGACTGCCCAAACTTTAACCGATTCTCAACCCGTTCAAACCACTGTTGATCTGGAAGCACTCATTGAGCGCGTCCAAAGGGCACAAACCCAGTATGCCCAGTTTACCCAAGAGCAAGTGGATCACATTTTCCACCAAGCGGCCATGGCGGCCAACCAGGCGCGAATTCCCTTGGCCAAACAGGCTGTGGCGGAAACGGGAATGGGAGTTATCGAAGATAAAGTCATTAAAAATCACTTTGCCTCGGAATACATCTACAACAAGTACAAACATGAGAAAACTTGCGGTGTCATTGAGGATGATCCCATTTTTGGCATCCAAAAAATTGCTGAACCTGTGGGAGTGATTGCCGGTGTGGTGCCGGTTACAAATCCAACCTCGACGACCCTCTTTAAGGCATTGATTGCCCTAAAGACCCGCAATGGCATTATCTTCTCGCCCCACCCCCGAGCAAAGGTCTGCACAGTTGCAGCGGCCAAAGTGGTGTTGGATGCAGCGGTAGCCGCCGGCGCACCCCCCGATATTATTGGCTGGATTGATGAGCCGACCATTGAACTCTCCCAAGCGCTGATGCAGCACCCAAAGATCAAGCTGATTCTGGCCACGGGCGGGCCGGGGATGGTGAAGGCGGCCTATTCCTCTGGCCATCCGGCGATCGGGGTGGGGGCAGGGAATACCCCTGTGCTGATTGATGCTACCGCCGACATTCCAACGGCAGTGAGTTCGATTCTCCTCAGTAAGGCCTTTGACAATGGCATGATCTGTGCCTCGGAGCAGGCGGTGATTGTTGTGGAGGAGATCTATGACGCCGTCAAAGCCGAGTTTCAGCGGCGGGGGGGTTACATTCTCTCCCCTGAAGAACGGCAGCGGGTGGCTCAACTCCTGCTCAAGGAGGGGCGTCTTAATCCCGACATTGTGGGTCAATCGGCAGCCACGATTGCTGAAATGGCCAATATCCAAGTGCCCCCAGAAACGCGGGTCCTGATTGGCGAAGTGAGTGAAGTCGGGCCGCAGGAGCCATTTTCCTATGAAAAACTCTGTCCTGTGTTGGCCTTGTACCGCGCACCCCAGTTCCATAAAGGGGTAGAAATTGCGGCGCAGTTGGTAAATTTTGGCGGCATGGGGCATACCTCGGTGCTCTACACCGATCCCCGCAATCAAGATGATATTGCCTATTTTAAGTACCGCATGCAAACGGCGCGAGTACTGATTAATACGCCTTCCTCCCAAGGGGCGATTGGGGATCTGTACAACTTCAAGTTGGATCCATCGCTGACGTTGGGTTGTGGTACATGGGGCGGTAATGTCACGTCGGACAATGTTGGCCCCCGTCACTTGTTGAATATCAAAACCGTGAGCGATCGCCGGGAAAATATGCTCTGGTTCCGTGTGCCGCCGAAAATTTACTTCAAACGCGGCTGCCTCCCCATTGCCCTGCGGGAGCTGGAGGGCAAAAAACGCGCCTTCCTCGTCACCGATAAGCCCCTCTTTGACCTAGGCGTCACTGAGCCGATTGTGCACACCCTCGAAGAGCTGGGGATCAAACACGATATTTTCCACGAAGTGGAACCAGACCCCACCCTCAGTACGGTCAACCGAGGTCTAGAGCTGCTGCGGCAGTATCAGCCCGATGTCATTATTGCCGTGGGCGGTGGCTCACCCATGGATGCGGCCAAGGTGATGTGGCTGTTGTACGAGCATCCAGAGGTGGAGTTTGACGGCTTGGCCATGCGCTTTATGGATATTCGCAAGCGGGTGTATCAACTGCCCCCCCTAGGTCAAAAGGCAATTATGGTGGCGATTCCCACCACTTCAGGAACAGGTTCAGAGGTGACGCCCTTTGCGGTGGTTACCGACGATCGCGTCGGGATTAAATATCCCCTGGCGGACTATGCCCTCACCCCCACGATGGCGATTGTGGATCCCGACTTGGTGCTGCACATGCCCAAGAAACTCACAGCCTATGGCGGCATTGATGCGTTGACCCATGCTTTGGAGTCCTATGTGTCGGTGCTCTCGACGGAGTTTACTGAGGGTTTGGCACTAGAGGCAATCAAGCTGCTCTTTACCTATCTACCCCGTGCCTATCGTTTGGGGGCCGCCGATCCAGAGGCTCGCGAAAAAGTTCACTATGCAGCAACGATCGCCGGCATGGCCTTTGCCAATGCTTTCTTGGGGGTCTGTCACTCGATGGCCCACAAACTGGGTTCCACTTTCCATTTGCCCCACGGTCTGGCCAATGCCCTGATGATTTGCCATGTCATCCGCTATAACGCCACGGATGCGCCCCTGAAACAGGCAATCTTCCCGCAGTACAAATATCCTCAGGCCAAGGAACGCTATGCCCAAATTGCCGACTTTCTCCAACTGGGCGGCACCACCACCGAGGAAAAAGTGGAACGGCTGATTGCCGCTATTGAAGACCTGAAGGCGCAGTTAGACATTCCGGCCACCATTAAGGAAGCGCTCAACAGTGAGGATCAGGCCTTCTATGAACAGGTGCAGAGCATGGCGGAACTGGCCTTTGACGATCAGTGCACGGGGGCAAATCCTCGCTATCCGCTGATTGAAGACCTCAAGGAGTTGTATATCCTTGCCTATATGGGGTGTCGGCGAGAGGCAGCAGCCTACCATGCGGCGGAAGAAAGGTCTAGTCAAGGCGCGAGTTAATGTGGCGTTATCTTCCCCCCTTAGCGGCGGCAGGGAGCGTGCAAATGGCAGTGGATCGGTGGCTGTGGCAGACCAGCGATCGCCCCTGTCTGCGATTTTACACTTGGTCACCGCCGGCTATTTCCCTGGGCTACAGCCAACGGCAAATTCCTGAGCACTGGCAACACCTCCAGTGGCAGGGAAAACCCGTAGAACTGGTGCGACGACCCACCGGGGGGCGAGCGGTGTTGCACCAAGGGGATCTCACCTACAGTCTAGTGGTGTGGGGATTGGGGCAACGGCGGCGGCAGGTCTATGAACACCTGTGTCAATTCCTAAGGGGGGGGTTTGAGCGCCTAGGGTGGCCACTTCGGTTGGGACAGGAACCTTATCCTTCCCATGCTCCCCTCAATTGCTTTGCACGGGCAACAGTGGCCGACTTGGTTTTACCGAGCGGCGAGAAGGTGATTGGCAGTGCCCAAGCGTGGCGGGGCGATCGCGTCCTTCAGCAGGGTTCAATTGTCCTTACTCCTGACCCCGATCTCTGGCAGCAGGTCTTTGGCAGTGTTCCCCATCGGCAGCCCCTTCCCCCTTTGGAGAGAGTGCAAGCGGCTCTCCTAGAGGCCTTTGAGGCGCAGTGGCAAGTGAGGCTAACCCCAGAACCCTTGAGCGATCGCGAGTGGCAAGAAATTAATAGAATGTCAAACTTAGCCTGTGGTTTGCCCGTCTAGGCTATGATTGGCTTGTTGTCTTGGGTATCCACATGGCACGCTGGCTGACTGCACTTGTCTTAGCCCTGACGCTTCTCATTACCGCTTGCGCCCCCACCCCGCCCTCCCCCTATGAACAGGTGCAACAGGAAAGCACCCAGCGCAATGCGCCAGCGGCAGTGAGTCGGGAGGCCACCCAAGGCAGTGAATTTAATCGCTTCTTT
This sequence comes from uncultured Thermosynechococcus sp., assembly GCF_937958135.1. NCBI lineage: Bacteria > Bacillati > Cyanobacteriota > Cyanophyceae > Acaryochloridales > Thermosynechococcaceae > Thermosynechococcus > uncultured Thermosynechococcus sp. The sequence goes on from NZ_CALGOG010000043.1 coordinate 10,140, forward strand.
CCACCAGAGGGCAATGGCTTTGAGCGCATCTATGTCCAAGAGAAAAAGGGGTTTGCCGAGGCCAAGCTGAAAAAAGATGGTAAAGAATTGGCGATGCTGGCCATTTCCGATACAATTAGCACCCCTGAGGCCGCCGCCAAGTTTCAAAACAGCACGCTGCAGATTGCCGGCTATCCAGCAGTGGAGGTGGGGACGACGCAAACGGCAATTCTGGTGGCCAATCGCTATCAAGTGAAAGTTCTCTCCCGCGATCCGAGTTTTACCGCCCGCGATCGCAGGGAATGGATTGAAAAATTTGATCTTGCTGGTTTAGCCCAACTTGCCCCCTAAGGAGACCACCGTGAGCGAACCTATCTACAAAATTGTCGATCAACTGCCCAGCGGGGGCATCACCGTCATGGCGCTCAAGTCTTTGGACTTTATCCTTCCCGGCCAGTGGCAAAACATTGTCGGTTTCGATAACACGATCCGCCATGTAACCGGGGAAACAGATCCTGCCTTGATCCGCCAAATTGGCGATCGCGCCGTGCGGCTCTTTAATGACAAATCCCAAGGCTATCAACGCGCCCTCTGGCTCTATCAAACCGTGGACAACACCGATGCCCTCTTGGGGACGGCTGCCCTTGCCAACAAAGTGGGGGAGAAAATCTCGTTCCTCGGTTTCTTAGATAGAATGACGCCAAAGCCAGAACGGGCGCAGGCAATTGATCTCAGCATGAAGCTGATTGTGGAAATTCTCGCCTTTTGTCAAATCAATGGCATTCCCGGTGACAGCCTCGGCGACTTCTTACGTGCCCTTGCCGACTACAGTGGCGAATCCCTGATGCGCATGGCGGCGCTCATCTGCTTTGATGGTCTGATTCCCTTGGGTCCCGACTTTCTGCTGAAATGCTTGGGGACGTTACAACGCTTGCAGCCGCAGGATCTACAGGAAAACCCCACCTTCCGAGCAATTGGCAGTGTCGTGCCGGGGGGCAATCCCAGCGGTCAACTGGGCTTTATTCTCCAGAGCTTTAATGCTGTGCAGGGGTGGATGCACCAATTTGTCAGCAGCCATGAGTTAACGCCGCAAAAGGTGATCAATCGTCTGCAAAGCTTTATTGAACTCTCGAAGGATAACCTCGATTACTTGGGTGCTTTTTTAGACATGAGCACAAACTATTACTACCACACCGGTGTTCAAACCCTTGCTCGGCGTCTGATTGAGCGAGCTGTGGCCGAGATCTAGCTATGACATCTCCAGCATGCGTTGAATGGGTTTAAGGGCTGCAAGGCGCACTTCCTCTGGCAGTTCAATCTGGGGCCGGCGATCGCGCATACACAGGTAGAGTTTCTCTAGGGTATTCAGGCGCATAAAGGGGCACTCATTACAATTGCAGGTCTGATCCTGAGGGGGCGCAGGAATAAAGGTTTTCTCTGGGCTGCGCCGCTGCATCTGGTGGAGAATTCCCGGCTCCGTCACCACAATAAAGGTATTCGCCTTTGAGGTCACCGCATAGTTGAGCAAAGCGGTGGTCGAACCAATAAAATCCGCATGGCGCAGAACCGCCTCTTCACATTCGGGGTGGGCAATCACCTCTGCGGTGGGGTAGGCGGCCTTGAGTTCGAGGATGCGTCGCTCTGAGAAGGTTTCATGGACAATACAACTGCCCTCCCACAACACCATCTGCCGCCCCGTTTGCGCCATCACATAGCGCCCAAGGTTGCGATCGGGAGCAAAAATCAGGGGTTGATCGGCGGGCAACTGCTGCACAATTTTTACCGCATTAGAACTGGTGCAAATAATGTCACTCAGGGCTTTGATTTCGGCAGAGCAGTTAATGTAGGAAATGACCAAATGGTCAGGATACTGCGCCTTAAAGGCCGCAAAGGCATCGGCAGGACAACTATCTGCTAAGGAACAACCCGCGGCTAAATCTGGCAAAAGTACTAACTTATCGGGATTGAGGATCTTGGCCGTTTCCGCCATGAAATGCACGCCGGCAAAGACAATAACATCCGCCTTCGTACTCGCCGCCTGCTGGGACAACCCCAAGGAATCGCCAATGTAGTCAGCCACATCCTGAATGGCGGGGTCTTGGTAGTAGTGAGCAAGAATCACTGCATTCAGTTCCCGCTTCAGGTCTTGGATGGCGGCAACTAAATCCAACGGCAGAGAGGGTTGAGGGGCAGCGAGGGTCGCAAACACAGGGTGTGAAGTTCCTTTTCCAATTTCTATGGGATTTCTCTATTATAGTGATTTCTACCAAAATGGCTATCACTGGCCTGCAATTGCTGCACAAGCGCACGGGCAGCGTAACTGACACCGGCCGTGCCTTCCCCCGGATGTACGGAATCTCCCACTAACCACAGGTGGGGAATCGGGGTGCGGGTTGCTAGGCCAAAAGGGCCAAAGGTACTCAGGCGTTGACCAATGCCACCGACAATGCCATCCAGGCGTGCGGTATAGCGCCAGAAGGTGCGGGGGGTGGCCGCTTCACAGTGAACTATGTGCTCAGGCCGCAGATCAAAGAATTGACCCAGGCGCTCAAGAGCGGTTTGGGTATATTGCGCCTTGGTGGCGGCATAGTCTAAGTCGGGCTGACGCCAAAAATTCGGCTCAGTAAAGCTAGAGGCAATCAGAGTGCGATAGCCGCCGGGAGCGCGCCCATCCTCTGGCTGACTCACAGAGACAAACAGGGAGTTATTTTCACCAATGGGGCCTTGGGCATCGTAGAGAAATTGCAAATGGGGCGGACAGGCTTCGGGAATGGCGGCCTCCTTAACGCCAAGGTAAATCACAAAGGCACCGGAGGCCGGCGGCAGGGTTTTCAGGCGGCGGGCATAGCCGGTGGGAAGGGCATCGCCTAGGAGTTGGGGAAGGTTTTGGGCAGGGACGTTGGCCACAATGTGATCCGCTTCAACGCGCTGAAGGGTTTTTGTTTTGAGGTTTTCCACCTGCACGGCAACAGCTCGCCCCCGCTCGACCTCAATGCGCCGCACTAGATGGCGGGTGTAGATTTGTCCCCCATCGCGCCCTAGGGCAGCAGCCAGCAGATCACTGAGAACTTGCATGCTGCCGTGGAGATGGTAGAGGCCGTGGGGTTCTTGGGAGAGACACAGGGCAGTGGCGGCATAGAGCAGCGCCGTCTCACTGGCATCCACTTGGGAGTAGAGCTTCAGTTGCAAATCGAGAAATTGCCGCAGCCGGCGATCGCCCCCCACCCCACAGAGAGTCATCCAATCGGTCACCGTCATCAGACTAAAGGGCACCGTCAGGAGTGTCTCCGGTCGCAGGGCTTGGAGCAGTTGCCACAGGTCAAAACCATTGCGGGGAGGCAAAATGGGCTGTCGCTGCTGAAATCGCCAGCTAATGGCAAAGAGGTGCTCAAGACCTTGCCAAAATCGCTCACTGTGGGGAAAGTGGCGCTGGCGCTCCCGTTGCCAGCGATCGCGATCGCGCCAAACGTTAATCGGCGTCGTTTCCCCCGGCAAATAGACGGCACAGGCAGGGTCACAGGGGGTCGCTGCCGGCAGCGGCATCTCCAATTCAGCAAAAATCTCCCTGTGAATGCCCCCCGGCTCTAGGCCAGCCACTTGGGTTGCGCCAACATCAAAGGTAAACCCGCGCCGCCGAAACGTTGATGCACAGCCCCCCAGTTGGGCTGCTTGTTCAAACAACTGCACACGATAGCCCCGCCGTGCCAGCAAGGCGGCGGTGGTTAAGCCACCAATGCCACCACCAATGACGACAACACGTTTGGTCATGGTTAGACCCTTGGAGGTAAAACTACCCCCAGTGTAATAATTTTTAACGAAGTATTACAAACTTGTTACAAGGGTGAGTACCGTTCTAGCGCCGCCTTAACTGCAGCTGCTCATACACCTGCCGCAGGGACACCCCATGGTGGGCAAGAGCGACCAGCGTGTGGTAAAACAAATCGGCGACTTCGCGGGCGATCGCCTCTGGGTCATCGTCTTTGCAAGCCATCACGACCTCTGCGGTTTCTTCCCCCAACTTCTTGAGAATCTTGTTGTCCCCCTCGGCAAAGAGACGACAGGTGTAGGAGTCAGGTTGGGGGTTCTGCCGCCGCTGACAAACCACTTCATAGATCTGCGAAAGAGTATCGGCGGGCGGGGACTCAATCCATTCCCCATTCGTGCCGTGGCGGTGAAAACAACTGCGCTCCCCCGTATGGCAGGCCACATTTCCCACCTGTTCTACACTCAGGAGTATGGCATCACTATCGCAGTCGTAGCGAATGCTTTTTACCCGCTGCACATGACCGGAGGTTTCCCCCTTCGGCCACAGGGCCTGCCGTGAGCGACTCCAAAACCATGTGCGGCCAGTCTCAAGGGTTTTTTGCAGCGATTCCCGATTCATCCATGCCAGCATGAGAACTGTTCCATCCAAGTAGTCTTGGACAATGGCTGGCACAAGACCGCGCTCGTCGTAGCGAATGGCATCAAGGGGGAGACTCAGCGCAGGGGCAGACATAGGTTGTTGGCAGTTCTCAGGAGGGTGACCCGGAGATCACGCCTATCACAAGCATCCCGTATTGCTGCTTCCTTCCGGACCTGACAAGGTTTGGGCGTTGTGATCGCATGATTCCGAGCCAGCTTGTATCTTAGCACACGGCATCGAACTCTATAAATTGCCCTATTGGGAATCTTTATCCCTAGTTTCTTAAAGAAAGTTTATATTAAAGGGGTAAGAGCGTAAGAGTTGGTAATGGCTATGACCCTTGCTGCACTGACGGTGACGCAGGCCGAGACTCTGCGGGGTCTCTTTCAGACGTTGACGGCAACCAGTTGTCCCTATCACTACAACTTTCACTTGCATACGATTTGGTCCGACGGGCAATTAACACCGCAGCAAGTTGCCCAACAGGCAATGATCCACGGTCTCAAGGGGTTTGCCATTACAGACCACCACGCCCTCGAGGGATACTTCCAAGCACGCACCTATGTCGAGGCCTATCGGGGGAGCGATCGCCCCCAAGTGTACACCGGCATAGAAATTACCGCTCAGCTCCTTGGCACCGAGGTACACATCCTTGGCTATGGCTTTGACCCCCATGCGCCGGTGCTCCATCCCTATGCCATGGGAAGTGCCCCAGAGGGAGACTTGGCACAGGCAGAACGGGTGATCGCGGCACTCCATGCAGCGGGGGGCTTGGCCATTTTGGCACACCCAGTGCGCTATCGTCTGCCCGCTGAACAATTGATCCCTGCCGCCGTGGCACGGGGAATTGATGGAGTTGAAACCTACTACTGTTACGGCAATCCCGACCCGTGGGAATCCACCCCAGAGGCAACGGCTTTAGTGCATGGCTTGGCCGTCGAACATCAACTCTTAGAGACCTGCGGTACCGACACCCACGGCCAAAATATCCTCGTGCGGCGATGACAGGAACGGAAATTTTCATTACTGTGGGAGCGATCGCCATTAGTTGGTTTGTGCTCCGCTGGCTGATCAAGGTTCTCAAGGTCACCGTCAGTACTGCAATTAAAATTGCCCTTATAGTTTTCCTGTTACAAATCTTTTTCGGGATTGGGCCACATCGCCTCTGGGAGCAGACACAGTTTCTATGGTCACAGGTAGCGAGTTATTTGACCTCCTCGCAGTAGTCAAAAGACCAGTCTCCAGAGCGACGTTACCTCGGCGGGCGTCTTTTGTCAGATCGGCCAGAATCCAGTAAACTGACTGGCATCAAGCCCCTTTTGCGCTAACCCCATGACTCAAGCAGCGTGGTTAGAACTGGTCAAATCCGTCAGTGAGCAGGGCATCCAGTTACCCGCCAGCGGCCTCAAGATTGGCCGTGCCCCCGATAATGACCTTGTCCTCAATGACATTTCTGTGTCCCGCTACCACGCTTTCTTTAAGTGGCAAGAAGGGCAAGTTCACCTCGTTGATCTCGGCAGTAAAGCGGGCACCCATCTCAATGGCCAGCCAGTTGTGCCCAATACTCCCATTCCCCTCGAAGATGGCGACCTGATTACGTTGGGAAACTCTGCGGTGCGCTTTCGCCTCATCTGGCAGTACCATGACCATCACCCCCGTGCCCCCGAGGTTAGCAAAGAGACTGAAGTCCCTGTGATTGAAGTGCGCACCAAAACATGGCGACAACGGTGGGGGCTACAGCAGCAAACGGCGCTTCTGGGAACCCATCCCGCCTGTGAGGTTGTGGTGGATAGCCCTGAACTCTTGCCTTGCCACTTAAAATTACGGTTTGCGAATCAGCATTTGCAGGTGGTGGATCTCAGTGACCCGCAACCTGCAACGAATGTGCAGTTGGGGATAGGGGAGAGTTATGCCCTGACGGAATTTGTCACACTGACCTATGTGGGGCAGGAGTTGCCCGATCGCATTGACACAGAGCGCCATGCCGTGGTTTTTAGCCCAGCGACGGAGTTGCGTTTGACCGGCACGGCAACCGTACTCGCCATTCCTGAAGCAGATGCCACAGCCACCGTCCCCGTGAAGACGATTTCGCTGGTGGGATACAACACGTTCAGGATTGGCCGCGATCCCAACAATGATCTGGTGATTGAGCATCCCACAGTGTCGCGCCACCATGCCAAAATCGAGCGCCGCAATGGAGATTTCCTGCTCACCGATTTGGGGTCTAGGAATGGCACGTTTGTCAATGGCCATGAGGTGGAGGAACCGACGCTGCTGCGGGTAGGGGATAGCATTCGCATTGGCAGCGATCGCCTAGTTCTCAATGTCGACGAAACATTGACCCAATATGCCGAATCGGGTCATTTGCGCCTTGATGCCATCAACCTCAACAAGGTGGTAGGCAAGGGAACGCAAATTCTCCATAACATTTCCCTATCCATTCTGCCCAAGGAGTTTGTGGCCATCCTGGGTCCCAGTGGTAGCGGCAAGTCAACGCTCCTGGATGCCCTCAATGGACTGCGGCCAGCCACGACGGGTACGGTACTGGTCAATGGCACAAATTTCTACCGCAACTATCACGCTTTTCAAGCGCAATTGGGCTATGTGCCCCAGAAAAACATCATCCACGAGGAGCTGACCATTGCCCAAGCGCTGGAATATGCAGCAAAACTCCGCATGCCCCCTGATACAACCCCAGCAGAACGCCAACGGCGGGTCACAGAGGTGTTAACGGAATTGGGATTGAACCATCGTCGCGATGTGCCTATTTCCCGTCTCAGTGGCGGTCAGCAGCGGCGGGTCTGTATTGGTGCCGAATTGCTCACGCAGCCCAGTCTTTTCTTCCTTGATGAGGCTACCTCTGGCTTGGATCCGGGCACCGAAGCCGACATGATGTTCTTGCTGCGGCAGCTGGCAGATCAGGGACGCACAATTCTCATCATTACCCACGCCACCCAAAATATCCGTGAGTGTGATCTGGTGATCTACTTGGCAGAGGGGGGACGGGTGGCTTATTTTGGTCCCCCCGATCAACTGTTGCCCTATTTCCGCGCTACGTTTGGCGATCGCTTTAGTGGCATCAAGCTTGAGGACTTTTCGGGCATCTACCGAGCCTTAGATAAAGAGAAAAACCCCAATGCACCCACATCGTTAGAACTAGAAGAAGCCTACCGGCGATCGCGCCTCTATCAGGAATATGTGGTCGGGCGACAGCAGGTGCTGGCGCACATGCCCGATGAACCCCAACGGCGTACCCAGGGCAAATCCCGTCGCAGCAGCGAACCTAGGTCCAAAATCTCCCCTTGGCAACAATTTCTTATTCTCACCCACCGCAATTTGACGATTCTTAGCCAAGATCGCAGTAACCTGCTGTTGACTCTCTTAATTGCTCCCCTCCTGGGGAGTCTAAATTTTGTCTCTTGGCGGCGGCATCTCTTTGATCCCGAAACGGGAAATGCAGGTCAAGCCCTGACGATGCTGTTTGTCACCAGTTTGATTGCCGTGATGATTGGCGCCATGACCACCATGCGGGAATTGGTCAAGGAGGTGGAGGTTTATCGGCGCGAACGGATGATTGGCCTGCGGCTGTTGCCCTACATTGGCTCCAAGGTGGCGATCGCCTTCGGGCTTGCCCTTTATCAGGCGGCCACCTACCTTGCGGTAACAAAATTGGCGGTCAATTTACCGGGAGATTGGGGGATTACGTTTGCCATGTACATCACCCTTGCCCTTGCCATTTTTGGCGGTATGGCAATGGGACTCCTCGTGTCTGCCTTTGCCCCTAGCCAGAACATTGTGCCCCTCCTCGTGCTGATGTTTTTAGTGCCGCAAATTATCTTTAGCGGTGGTATTCAGCCTGTTTCTTCCTTTGGGTTGCCGGGGCAGATTATTAACCATCTGACGGTGATCAAGTGGCCCTTTGAAGCCATGGTAAAGCTCACAGGTATGGGGGATGACATTGCCAATGACCCCTGTTGGCGCGAGTCGGAGGAGGAACGGCAGAAAATGACCGAGGAGATGCAACGGGATTTTTGTCTTTGCTATGGTCCTGGCCTATTCAAGACCTGCAACTTCCCCGGTATCCGCTCCAAGTATGTCCCCGCAGTGGATGAACCCGCCCCGCCTCGGCCAGCATCTCCGGGGAATCCCCCCAGTGATCCGGCGGCGCTCCAAGACTATCTCCAGCGGCTACAAGCCTATCAGAAGGCAATGGATGAGTGGGAAGTGAAATACTCCCAGTGGAATCGTCAGCGCAGTCGCGCCATCAATGAGGCACAGAGCACCATTAGTCGCTTCCAGCGAGACCAAGGTTATATGTTTACCGTGGAGGTGCAACGCCATTGGCGAGATCAAAGCATTCTCATCTTGGCAATGCTGGTGGCTTTGCCCTTTTGCCAAAAACGCCGCGACCTTAGCCGCTAAGACATTGTCCTCTTCAGGGGTAGGGTTTTGGAGCAAATTTTTTGATAATGGAAAAGCTGTCCTGTTCACGCTTCCATGGCTGCCCCCCATCTCCTGCTCATTGATGGCCATTCCTTGGCCTTTCGTGCCTACTACGCCTTTGGTAAAGGGCGAGAGGGGGGCTTGCGCACCTCCACAGGGATTCCCACCAGCGTTTGTTTTGGCTTTCTTAAGACCCTGCTGGAAATTTTGGATCAGCAGCAGGTAAACCATGTAGCGATCGCCTTTGATTTGGGGGAACCCACCTTTCGCCACACAGCCGATGAAAACTACAAAGCGGGGCGGGCAGAAACACCGCAGGACTTTATTGCCGATGTTACCAATTTACAGGCGTTACTGCGGGCCCTGCGCCTGCCTCTGTTAACTCAGCCGGGCTATGAAGCAGATGATGTGATTGGCACAGTAAGCCATCGCTTGCGTTCCCAAGGATGGCGGGTTTCGATTGTCAGTGGCGATCGCGACCTTTTTCAATTGATTGATCGCGAGGGTCAAGTACAGGTCTTGTACCTAGGGAATACTACTAGCCAGCGCAAACAGGGTCTGGAGGCCTTTGATGCCCTCAAGGTCAAAGAAAAGATAGGCGTCTGGCCAGAGCAAATTGTGGACTATAAAGCCCTCTGTGGCGATGCCAGCGATCGCATTCCCGGCATCAAGGGCATTGGCCCCAAAACAGCTGTACAATTGCTCAATCAGTACTCCACCCTAGAGGGCATCTACGCCCACCTCCACGAGATTACGCCCCCCAGCCTGAGAACCAAACTCCTCAATGGAGAGGCCGAGGCCCGCCGCTCCCGCAATCTGGCTCAAATTGTCCTGGATGTGCCCTTGGAACTCCCCCTAGAAGAACTGCATCTAAGTCCCTTTGATTGGCCGACGTTGGATGACCTGCTGGATCACCTAGAGTTTCGTGCCCTACGGAGGCAACTTCAGGACTGGCACCGACGCCTGGGGGGCACCTTGGCCGCAGCGGAGACTGATGCCGACGAAACATGGTTTTTCCCACCGACGGCTACTCCTGATCCGTTGCATGTGCAACTCATTGAGACGCCAGAGCAACTGCAATGGCTAATTACCCAGTTAGAAAACTGTACAGACCTGAACCATCCCGTGGCGTGGGACACAGAAACCACGGCCTTGAATCCCCGCGACGCTACCTTAGTGGGCTTAGGTTGTTGTTGGGGCACAGCGCCTGACCAGGTGGCCTATCTGCCCTTGGGGCACAAAGAGGGACAGAACCTGCCCCTGCAGGAGACCCTCGCCGCTTTGCGACCAATTCTGGAGGGCGATCGCTACCCCAAAGTCTTGCAAAATGCCAAGTTTGACCGCCTTGTCCTGCGATTTCAGGGGATTCAATTAGGGGGTGTGGTGTTTGACACAATGCTGGCGAGTTATGTGATTAACCCCGAAGCCAGCCATAATCTTAAGGATCTGTGCCAGCGCTATTTGCCCCTGCAGGCGCAAAGCTACCATAGTCTGGTCGGCAAAGACCAAACCCTTGCGGATCTGCCCCCCGCCACTGTGGCACAATACTGTGGCCTCGATGTGCATACCACCTATCTTCTCAAGGAAAAATTAGAGGCCGACTTGACCCCCCGCCTGCGGCAACTCCTTCTCGAGGTGGAACTGCCCCTCGAACCCATTCTGGCGGAAATGGAAGCCACGGGGATTCGCATTGACAGTGACTATTTGCGGCAACTCTCCCAACACCTCGACCGGCAACTGGCACAACTACAACAGCAGGCGTGGGAAGCGGTGGGGCAACCCTTTAACTTGGCCTCCCCTAAGCAACTGAGTGAACTGCTCTTTGGTAAGCTGGGGCTGGATGCGAAAAAGACCCATAAAACAAAACTGGGCTATTCCACCGACGCCGCTACCCTCGAAAAACTGCGGGGAGAGCATCCTGTAGTTGAGATCATTTTGAACCATCGCACCCTTGCCAAGCTTAAATCCACCTATGTGGATGTGCTGCCAACCCTTGTGCGTCCAGATACTGGTCGCATTCACACGGATTTTAACCAAGCCGTTACAGCCACAGGTCGCCTTTCCTCCTCCAATCCCAATCTGCAAAATATCCCCATTCGCACCGAGTTCAGTCGGCAAATTCGCCGCGCCTTTATTCCAGAAGCTGGCTGGTTAATGGTGGCAGCCGATTATTCGCAAATTGAGTTGCGCATCCTCGCCCATCTCAGTCAAGAACCTGCTCTGCTGGAAGCCTATCAAAAAGGGGAAGATGTCCATCGTCTCACCGCCCAGTTTCTCTTGGAAAAAACGGAAATTAGTCCCAGTGAGCGACGCTTGGGAAAGATTATTAACTTTGGCGTCATCTACGGAATGGGAGCACAGCGGTTTGCCCGCGAAGCGGGGGTGAGTGTGGCCGATGCCAAAGTCTTTATTCAGCGGTTTTACGAGCGCTACCCGCGCGTTTTTGACTATTTGCGGCAAATGGAGCGACTGGCCCTCAGCCAAGGCTATGTGGAAACGATTTTGGGGCGGCGGCGCTACTTTACATTTGAGAGTCGCGAACTGCAAGCTCTGCGGGGCAAGCCTTTGGAGGCGTTAGCCGAGGTGGATCCCAGTAAACTAAAGATGAGCAATTACGAGCGGGGACTCTTGCGAGCAGCAGCCAATGCTCCCATTCAAGGTTCCAGTGCCGATATTATCAAGTGTGCCATGGTCAAGCTGGCACCTTTGCTCTCGCCAGAGCGTGCACGCCTGCTGCTGCAAGTCCACGATGAATTGGTGTTAGAGATGACCCCTGAGGCGTGGGAGCAACTGCAAATAACAATTCCTGAGGTGATGACGACGGCGGTGCCCCTGAGTGTGCCCCTGGTAGTGGAGATTTACGCTGCTGCGAATTGGCTGGAGGCTAACTGAGTTTGTTCATGCGGCAACGACATCCTTGGCAAGTCTGGCAAACTTACCTTCGGTTCTGGATTCTCTGCTTTTTCCTTGGGGCGATCGCCCTCTGTTTGCCCGCCGATGCCCAAACGCTTCGCCCCTACCTTGACCGCGCCATGGATCAAATCAGTGAATTTTACCTTGACAATGGCATGCATTTTATTGTGATGGAGCAGCATCAGGCTCCGATTATTTCATTTCTTACCTACGTGGATGTGGGGGGCGTGGATGAACCCGAAGGCCAAACGGGGGTGGCGCACTATCTGGAACACTTGGCCTTTAAGGGCACCCGTCGCATTGGCACAACCAATTATGCTGCCGAAAAAAAGAAACTCGCCCAACTGGATGCCCTTTTTGAGCGACTCCAAGCTACGAGGGATGAGCAGCAGCGGGAGACCCTTTTCAGGGAATTTGTTGCTGTGCAGCAGGCCGCCGATCGCTATGTGATTCGCAATCACTATGGGCAAATTGTCCAACAAGCGGGGGGTGTGGGGCTGAATGCAACCACCTCTGCCGATGCCACCCGTTACTTCTACAGTTTTCCTGCCAACAAATTGGAACTGTGGATGTCCCTAGAGTCGGAACGCTTTCTGGAGCCGGTCTTTCGCGACTTCTATCAAGAAAAGGAAGTGATTCTAGAGGAACGGCGACTGCGCACCGAGAACTCCCCCACGGGCCAACTTTTTGAGGCCTTTTTGGCCACCACCTTTCGTCAGCATCCCTATCGCCGCCCCGTCATTGGCTACCGTGAGGATATTCAAAATCTGCGCCGTGCCGATGTGGAACGCTTTTTTCGCCGGTATTACACTCCCGACAAAATGACGATGGTACTGGTGGGAGATGTGGATCCCCAAGAAGTTAGGAAATTAGCCAAGGTTTATTTCGGTCGCTATCCCAAAGGGCGAGGCCAGACCACAGCTATTCCCCCAGAACCGCCGCAAACGGCACCGCGGCAGATTACCCTTGAATTGGCCAGTCAACCCCTTTATCTGGAAGCCTATCCCTGTCCCCCTCTGAAAGATGCCGCCTACCTCACCTATGAAATTTTGGCACGCATCCTCACCGGCGGTCGCACGTCCCGTCTCTACCGTTCCCTGGTTCTTGAGCAAAAACTCGCCGTCAATATCCAAGCCTACGTGGGCTTTCCCGGCAACAAATACCCCAATCGCTTTCTCATCTATGGGGTGCCCGCACCGGGTCAAACGACGGCTGCCCTTGCCGCCGGCATTGCCGCAGAACTCAGAGCACTGCAAACTACCCCGGTGACTCCGGCAGAACTGGATCGGGTGAAAACGCAACTGCGCATGGAATTGCTGCAAAACCTAATGTCCCATGAGGGCATGGCCAAGCTCTTGGCAGAGTATGCGGTAAAGGGGGGCGGCTGGCAGCAACTCTTTGCCCGTTTGGAGGCCATTGAGGCAATGACTCCTGCCGATATTCAACGGGTAGCTCAGTTGCTGCAACCGGAGCAGCGGACGGTGGCGCAAATTCAAACCCGTTCATGAAGACCCTTTGGCAGGAATGGCTAGGGGCGATCGCCTTCTATACGTCTTTGCCCCTTCCCCCTAGCTGGCCCATTCAAGTGGCGGGGGCAGCCAAGTGGTGTCCTTGGGTGGGGTTGCTCCTGGGGGGGATTCTCTGGGGGGCGCAGGCGCTCTTCAGGTTGTTGCCAGTCCCCCCCCTTGTAGCCAGCGTCTTGCTGGTTGCCCTTTGGCTGGTGTTGACTGGCGGACTGCACTTGGATGGCGCTATGGATACTGCCGATGGTTTGGCGGTTAGGGATCCCCAGCGGCGACTTGAGGTAATGGCAGATAGTCGGACGGGGGCCTTTGGCGTTATGGCCGCAATGGTGATTCTGCTTCTTAAAGTAGCGGCCTTGGGCAGTTTAGAGCAGGGCAGTGTCCTCCTGTGGGTGTTGGTTGGCGGGCGCTTGAGTCAAGTGTGGGCGATCGCCCGCTATCCCTCTTTGAAACCCCAAGGCACAGGCCAAATCCACAAAGCCAGTTGTCACTTTCCCCGCGACTTTTGGCCCAGCGGCTTGCTGTTGCTGTTCCTCGCTTTCCTCCAACCTGTGCCCCTAGGCCAATTGCTTTTTGCCTTGCTCTTGATCCTCTTGATCCCCGCATGGTTTCAGTGGCAGTTGGGGGGGCACAGCGGGGATACCTACGGAGCCGTTGTCGAGTGGACAGAAGCCTT